>DATFGS010000613.1:0-2583 GCA_035249225.1 Candidatus Methylomirabilota bacterium
CGCTCCACCGGCCCGAAGGCGGTGCACTGCCGCATCGTCGCCTCGTCCACGCGCCCGCGCGGGACGTAGGGCTGGGCCATCGCGAGCGCGGCGGCCTCGCTGTCCGCGATGGCGAAGTTGATCAGGGTGCCGAAGTGATCCTCGGGCACCTGGCGTCCCGCCGCCCCCGCGAGCTCCTGCACCTTGTGGACGCCCGCGCGCAGCTCCTCGGGCGTGATGAAGGACGGGATCCAGCCGTCGCCGAGCCGCCCGGTGCGGCGCATGGCCGCCTCACTCTTGCCGCCGATCCAGATGGGCGGGGGCGTCTGCCACGGCTTGGGGAAGACCGAGATGCGGTCGAGCTTGTAGAACTGGCCCTGGAAGGTCACCTCGTCCTGCGTCCACAGCAGGCGCAGCACGTGGATGGCCTCGTCGGTGCGACGGCCACGCTCCGAGAACGCCACCCCGGAGGCCTCGAACTCGCGCGGCAGCTCCACGCCCACGCCGACCGCGGGGAAGAGGCGGCCCTGCGACAGCCAGTCCACCGTGGCCATCTCCTTGGCCGCCACCACCGGGGTGCGGTAGGGGAGGACCACCACGCTCGGCCCGAACTTGAGCCGCGTCGTGCGCGCGGCGATGGCGGCGAGCGTCGTCATCACCTCGGGGACGGGGACCGGGGACGAGAGGCGATCGGAGAGCCAGATCGAGTCCACGTCGCTCCGCTCGAGCTGATCGCAGAGGGTCCACAGGAAGGCCGCGCCCTCGCGGCCGGCCGGCCACGGGCCCGGCATGATGCCGATCCGGTACTTGATCGCCATGCTGCGGCATCGTACGCGCCGGTCCCCGGGCCCGTCAAGGCGCGCCCCCGGCGAAGTTGACAGAGAGGGCCCCGACGCGTCAGGGTCAATGCATGAGCGGTCACGATCGGCGGGCGTTTCCGAGGGCGACGGCGGCCTGGGCGGCCACGGTGGAGACGGCCGAGGGCCGGGTAGTGTCGGGCGAGGTCGTCAACCTGAGCCTGTCGGGGATGAAGGTGCGGTCCGACAGCCAGGCCACGGTCGGCAGCATCGTGACGGTGCGGGTGACGCTCCCGGGCGCGGCGGGCCGGATGGAGATGGTGGGCACGGTGGTGCGGCGCGACGCCGAGAGCATCGGGGTCGCGTTCCTCAAGAAGTCCGACTCGCCCGCGGGCCGGCTCACCTCGTTCGTCTCCCGCGGCGACACCCGGCGGCGCTTCCCCCGGGTGCTGGTCTCGCTGCCGATCCGCGTCGAGGGCGGCTCCGAGGGCACCGCGCACGGGCACACCGTGGACCTGAGCGCGTCCGGCGGACGGGTGACCACCGACACGCCGCTGGTGGAGGGGGACGTGGTGGTGCTGGAGCTGCCGGAGCGCTCCGGTCTCGACCGCCTGCGCCTGCCCGCGCTCGTCTGGGAGTCGTACGGAGACGGCGCGGTGCTCGTGTTCGCGAACGTGGGAGCGAAGGAGTTCACCCGGCT
Source organism: Candidatus Methylomirabilota bacterium (assembly GCA_035249225.1). Lineage (GTDB taxonomy): Bacteria > Methylomirabilota > Methylomirabilia > Rokubacteriales > CSP1-6 > CAMLFJ01. The sequence goes on from DATFGS010000613.1 coordinate 1,477, forward strand.
GCAGGAGTATCTCGCGAGCTGCCAGCCGCGCGGCTCGCGGCCAAGTTCCGTTTGACAGCCCCGGGGGCCCCGCATAGAATGAACCGCGGTTCACCCCCTGGCATGCGCGATCCCGACAAGCCCCAGCAGATCATCGAGGCCGCCGTTCGGGTCTTCGCCCGCAAGGGCTACTTCAACTCGCGCGTGTCCGACGTCGCGCGCGAGGCCGGGATCGCCGCCGGCACCATCTATCTCTACTTCAAGACCAAGGAAGACATCCTCATCACGCTCTTCCGGGAGAAGATGTCGCTCTTCGTCTCGTCCATGCGGCGCGCGATCGCCGACGAGCCGGACGCGGTGGCCAAGGTGCGGCGGCTCGTCCATCTGCACTTCGAGATGCTGGAGGGCGACCCGGACCTCGCGGAGGTCGTGCAGGTCGAGCTGCGCCAGGGCCAGAAGTTCTTCCGCGGGGCCTCGAGCCAGGAGATCGCCGGGTACTTCGCGCTGATCAGCTCGGTCCTGGAGGAGGGCGTGGGCCAGGGGCACTTCAAGTCCGACCTGCCCGTCAAGGTCGCCACCAAGATGCTGTTCGGCGCGATGGACCAGATGGCCACGTCCTGGGTGCTGGGCAAGCGCGGTTACCGGCTCGTGGACACCGCGCCCGCGGTCGCCGATCTGTTCCTGCAGGGCGTGGCCGCCCGCCGCTAGCTCCCGCCGAGAGGAGATCCGTCCGATGGCGTACGAGACCCTGATCCTGAGCCGCGAGGAGCGCGTCGCGATCATCACTCTCAACCGGCCCCCCGCCAACGCGATCAGCGAGACGCTCATGCGCGAGCTGAACGCGGCCCTGTCCGAGCTGGAGGGCGACGACGGCGTGCGCGCGGTGATCATCACCGGCGCGGGCGACAAGATCTTCTGCGCGGGCGCGGACCTGGGCTCGGCGTTCCAGGGCGCGGACGTGGGCGCCTTCATCCGCTTCGGCAACAGCGTGGTGCGCCGCATCGAGCGCTTCCCGAAGCCGGTGGTGGCCGCGATCAACGGGCACGCGCTCGGCGGCGGGTGCGAGATCGCGATGGGCTGCCACATCCGCATCCTGAAGGAGACCGCGCGGATGGGGCAGACCGAGTC
>DATFGS010000614.1:0-5635 GCA_035249225.1 Candidatus Methylomirabilota bacterium
TCCCGCTCCAGCCGGCGGATGCGCGCGAAGGCGGCCAGGCTCGAGCGGACCTCGCTCGGCGAGGGCTCACCGCCCTCGGGCAGCAGGATCACGTCCTCGAGTGGGATCTCCTCACGACGGACGCGATCGACCAGGGCCAGGAGCTGGCCCGAGGCGAACGGCACGCGGCCCAGCGCGCGCCGGAGCGCGGTCTGGCCGATCTCGATGCGCTGGCCGAGGGAAACTTCTTCCGAGGCCTTGAGCAGGGAGACCTTGCCGATCTCCTTGAGGTAGAGACGGACCGGGTCCTCCGCGGGCGAGGCCGACGGCCGCAGCGCCTCATCGGACAGGGCCGGCGTGGCCTCCGTCTCGATCGCGCTGTCCACCACCCGGTCCAGCTCGTCGTCCACCGGCGGCGCCCCCACCTTGCCCGCGACCTGAGCAGGCCGCCCGCGACGCTTTGGCTCGGTGCCGATCACCCGGAATTGGCCCGTCTCCGCTGTCACCACGCTGTCGGTCTCTCTAAAAGTCATTACGGCCTCTCGTATTCGTCGAGATGTGTCGGTATTTCTTTCCGCTTCGGTTCCTCGTGGTCTACGCCCTCGTGGTTTAGACGCTGATTCGGGCGCTGCAGTTTCAGAGAGCGAGGCCGATTACCCGGCTCATTCGAGGAACCCGTGAGCGGTCAGTCGTGTTCCTCGGGATTCAGCGTCGCTGCCAGAGACGTGAGTGACCGGCGGAGTATTCAGCCGGTCGGCGGGCGCTCGCGGAATGACCGGCCGGGGAGGCCGGAAAGAGCCGGTTTACTGCGCTTTGCTCAGGGCGAGGTCGAACGTGGCCAGCACGTACTCCTTCATGCTCACCAGCCAGGATCGCAGCAGGGGGATCCCGAAGTCGCCCGGCCGGAGGCGGTTCTCGCCCCGGACCCAGAGGGTGCCCTGGCGCAGGCGAACCCGTCCCATGAAGCTCACGGGCCGATCGGTGCCCCGCATGGTCAGCACCCCGTGCAGCGTCAGGAGCACGTCGGTGTTCTCGGTCAGCGACTGGAACGAGCTCTCGACCTTGTCGATGCGGAAGAGGATCTCGGGGTGGCGCTCTCCGTCGAGTGCCCGGCGCAAATCCTTGTCCCGCCCGGCCTTCCCGGTGCGCAGGCTCGCGACCGGCGCGGTCAGGCTGCCCTTGATGGGCTTCTTGAGGTCCTCGACGTCCAGCTCGACCTCCCCGCTGGGTGACTCGCTCGCTCCGCTGAAGTTGCCCAGCGGGTGAAACGCGTCGAAGCCCACGCGGCTCTTGCCGCTCTCCACGACCCAGCGCCCGGCCTCCGCGCGGGCCGAGCCGGCGAGGGGAACCCCGAGGAGCGCGACGGTGAGCAAAACGGCGGCGAGTCGGGCGGGCACAGGGTGGGATACCATGGGGGCCCCGAGCGGGTCAACTTGGGCGGGAAAATTGTTGACACTGCCGGAGGCCCGGTCTTACCGTCTAAGTGCCCGCCATGACGAGCGATTGATGGCCGTAGCCCCCAGCGCCTCCTACAGCTTCACGGTTCGGCTCGAGATCCGGAACAAGCCCGGTATGCTGGGCCGCGTCACCTCGGTCATCGGCAAGGCCGGCGGGGACATCGGCGCCGTGGACCTGGTCGAGATGACCGGCGAGCGCGTCCTCCGGGACATCACGATCAAGGCCCGGGACAGCCGGCACGCCCACGACATCATCGACCGCATCAAGAGCGTGGCCGGGGTCCGGATCGCCAACATCTCCGACCGCACCTTTCTCATGCATCTGGGCGGCAAGATCGAGATCCACAGCAAGGTGCCGATCCGGACCCGCGACGACCTGAGCATGGCGTACACCCCGGGGGTGGCGCGCGTCTGCCTCGCGATCAAGGACGACCCGAGCCGCGCCTTCACCCTGACCATCAAGCAGAACGCGGTCGCGGTGGTCACCGACGGCACCGCGGTCCTGGGGCTGGGGGACATCGGGCCCGAGGCGGCCATGCCGGTCATGGAAGGCAAGGCCATGCTATTCAAGGAGCTGGCGGGGGTGGACGCGTTCCCGATCCCGCTCGACACCAAGGACCCGGGCCGGATCGTGGAGACCGTGAAGTTGATCGCGCCCGCGTTCGGGGGGATCAACCTGGAGGACATCTCGGCGCCCCGCTGCTTCGAGATCGAGGAGCGGCTCCGCAAGGAGCTGGACATCCCGGTCTTCCACGACGACCAGCACGGCACCGCGGTGGTCGTGCTGGCCGCGCTGCTCAACGCGCTCAAGATCGTCAAGAAGGACATTCGCCGGATCAAGGTGGTGGTCTCCGGGGTGGGCGCGGCCGGGACCGCCACGATCAAGATCCTGCTCGCCCTGGGGGCGCGGAACATCATCGGGGTGGACGAGCACGGGACGATTCACCGGGGCCGTCCGGTCGGTATGGACTTCATGAAGACGTGGGTCGCCTCGGCGACCAATCCGGCCAACCTGAAGGGACGGATGTCCGACGCCATCCGGGGTGCGGACGTGTTCATCGGTCTGTCGGTGCCGCGGGTGCTCACGGTGCGGGACGTCAAGAGCATGGCCCGCGATCGCATCGTCTTCGCGATGGCGAACCCGGTCCCCGAGATCCAGCCGGAGGAGGCCGAGCGGCACGTGCGGGTGATGGCCACCGGCCGCTCGGACTACCCGAACCAGATCAACAACGTGCTCTGCTTCCCCGGCTTCTTCCGGGGGCTCCTCGACTCCCGGGCGCGGCTGGTGAACGACGAGATGAAGATCGCGGCCGCCCACGCCATCGCCTCGTGCGTGGGACGGCGAGAGCTGGGGCCCGAGTACATCATTCCCAGCGTCTTCAACAGGCAGGTGGCGCCGGCGGTGGCCCGTGAGGTGGCGAAGGCCGCCCAGAAGACGGGCGTGGCCCGGCGCCGCCAACGCGCCGACGCGCCCGACTGGGTGTAGACCGGCGGTGGGCGGGGTGGCGAGCCCGCGCTGGTCGGTGGTGATTCCCGCGTACAACGAGGCCGCCCGTCTGCCCACCTATCTCAAGGAGGTGCTGGCCTACTTCGAGGGGCGCGACGAGTCCTACGAGGTGATCGTGGTGGACGACGGCAGCCGGGACGGGACCGCCGACCGGGTGCGCGAGGTGGCGGCCGGGCGGGACGGGGTGACCGTGCACGCGCTCGACCGGAATCGCGGCAAGGGCCACGCGGTCCGGGCGGGAATGGCGCGGGCGGCCGGGGCGCTCCGGCTCATGGCGGATGCCGACGGCGCCACGCCGATCGCGGAGGTGGCGCGGCTCGAAGCGGCGGTGCGCGCGGGCGCCGACCTCGCGGTGGGCTCGCGCGTGCTCCACGACCCCTCGGTCATCCGCCGGGTCCGCGTGCATCGCAAGCTCTCGGGCCACGTGTTCAACTTCCTGGTGCGCCGCCTCGGGGTCGCCTCGGTGGTGGATACCCAGTGCGGCTTCAAGCTCTTCCGCGGGCCGGTGGCGGCCGCCCTCTTCCCCGAGGTCACCACCGACGGCTTCGGCTTCGACGTCGAGCTGCTGCTGCTGGCCGAGCGCCGCGGCTACCGCGTGGTGGAGGTGCCGGTCAACTGGGCCGATCAGCCGGGGTCCAAGGTCGCGGTGCTGCGCGAGGGGCCGCGCATGATCTATGAGGTGCTGGCCGCGCGGCGCCGGCTCGCCCGGCGCCCGCCCGCCCAGCAGTCGCCCGGAGATCGCGGGGCATGATCGCGCGCCGTACGCAGGAGATCGAGCCGTTCCTGGCCGTCGAGGTCTTCCAGCGCGCCCAGGCCCTCGAGCGGCAGGGGATCGACGTCATCCACCTGGAGTTCGGCGAGCCGGACTTCGAGACGCCGGCGGTCATCCGCGAGGCGGCCGAGAAGGCGCTCAAGGACGGGCGCACCCGCTACGCCCACACCCTCGGAATCCTCCCGCTGCGTGAGGCGATCGCCGAGCACTACCACGCCCGCTACGGCGTGACGGTGTCGCCCGAGCAGATCCTGGTGACCGCGGGGACCTCGCCGTCGATGCTGCTGCTCTTCAGTGCGCTGCTGGATCCGGGCGACGAGGTGATCCTCTCCGATCCCTACTACGCGTGCTACCCGAAGTTCGTGAAGTTCTCGGGCGGGGTGCCGGTCCACGTGCCGGTCGAGGAGTCGGACGCGTTCCAGTACCGGCCCGAGGCGGTGGCGGCCCGCGTCACCCCGCGAACCAAGGGCCTGCTCGTCAACTCGCCCGCCAACCCGACCGGGACCGTGCTCAGCCGGGAGCGGCTGGCCGCGCTCTGCGGCCTCGGGCCCTGGGTGATCTCGGACGAGATCTACCACGGCCTCACCTACGAGGGACCGGAGCACACCGTGCTCGAGTTCACCGACCACGCGTTCGTGCTGAACGGCTTCTCCAAGGCCTTCGCGATGACCGGCTGGCGGGTCGGCTACCTGATCGCCCCCCGGGAATTCATGCCCGCGCTGACCGCCATGCACGGCAACTTCTTCATCTCGACCAACGAGTTCGTGCAGTGGGCCGCCGTCGCCGCCCTCCGCGAGGCGGCGGACGAGAGCGCGCGCTTCCGCCGCATCTTCGACGAGCGGCGCCGGGCGATGGTGGCCGGCCTCCGCGGCATCGGGCTCGGGGTGGGCGCGCCGCCCACCGGCGCCTTCTACGTGCTCGCCAACGCCCGCCGCTTCACGAACGACTCGCTCGCCTTCGCCTTCGAGATCCTCGAGCGGGCCCACGTCGGCGTGACGCCCGGGGTGGATTTCGGGCGCAACGCGGAAGGCTACCTGCGCTTCTCGTACGCCCAGTCGCTCGAGCGGATCCAGGAGGCGATGGGCCGCATCGGCCGCTTCCTGGCCGACCGCCGATGACCGGCGAGCCGTGCGTGATGTGCGACAAGTACGGCCGGAGCGGGAGTCCCCTGCACATCGCCGACCTGGCGCTCTCCCGCGTGTTCCTGCACGAGGACCAGTTCTTTCCCGGCTACGTGCTCCTGGTGCTGCGCCGGCACGTCACCGAGCTCTACGACCTGCCCGCGGCCGATCGCGCGACGCTCATTGAGGAGGTGAGCCGCGTGGCGCAGGCGCTCGCCCAGGTCTTCCGCCCGGTCAAGATGAACTACGAGCTGCTCGGCAACATGGTGCCGCACATCCACTGGCACCTGGTGCCCCGCCTGGCCGCCGATCCTGGGCTACGCTCGCCCATCTGGACCGTCGAGCACCAGCCGACGCCCCCGGCGCCCGCCGCGGCCCGCGAGCGAATCGAGTCGATACGCCGGGCCCTCGCCTGATCGCATGGACCCGGCCTACGCGGCGGTGCATGCGGAGGAGGACCGGGCCCACTGGTGGTTTCTCGGGCGCCGCGCGGTCATCCTCGCCGAGATGGCCCGCCGCCTGCCCGCGGGCGGCGCGCGCCTGGCCGAGCTCGGCTGCGGCAGCGGCGGCATGCTGGAGGCGCTCGGAGGCTTCGGGACCGCGGTCGGCGTCGAGGTGGATCCGTCCCTCCGCGCGCGCGCCCGCGAGCGAGGCCTGGATGTGCGGGCCGGGGCCCTGCCGGACACGATCCCGCTCGAGCCCGGCGCCTGGGACGCGGTCTGCCTCTTCGATGTGCTCGAGCACGTCGACGACGAGGCGGGGGCCCTCGGCGCGTGCCGGCGCCTCCTCGCCCCGGGCG
>DATFGS010000615.1:0-8258 GCA_035249225.1 Candidatus Methylomirabilota bacterium
CTCGACGAGGACGATGCGGGCCTTCGTCGGATCGATGAGCCGGAAGTCCCGGGCGATCGTCTCGCGCGAGATCTCCGCGAGCGCGCCCGCGAGCTCGACCCCGGTCGGCCCGCCGCCGATGACCACCGAGGTCAGGAGCGCGCGCTGCTCGGCCCCGTCCCGCTCGCGCTCTGCGTCCTCGTACGCGAGCAGCACCCGGCGCCGGATCTCGAGCGCGTCCTCCAGGCTCTTGAGACTCGGGGCGAGGGCCTCCCAGTCGTCGTGGCCGAAGTAGGAGTTGCCCGCGCCCGCGGCGAGCACCAGCGCATCGTAGGTCACCTCGCCTTCATCCAGGACCAGCCGCTGGCCCGCCAGGTCCACCGAGCGGACCTCGGCGAGGAGCACGGTGACATTGGCGGCGCGCCTCAGAATCGACCGCAGGGGGGTCGCGATGTCGGACGGATTGAGTGCGGCGGTGGCGACCTGGTAGAGCAGGGGCTGGAAGAGGTGATGGTTGCGGCGATCGAGCAGCGTGACCCGGGCCCAGCTCCCGGTGAGCGCCCGCGCGGCGTAGAGCCCGCCGAATCCGCCGCCCACGATGACCACGTGCGGTCGCCGGTCCGAGGCGCTCACCGGGCCATCTTCGGAGGGCGGGCGCGGGGTGTCAACCCTTGACAGGGCGCGGGGTTGGCCATAGGGTGGCCTCGGACGCAGAGAGAGGTCGCGCCGCGAACCGTAACGACGAGGATCGAGGTCATGGCCACGCGCATCAGCTCCCAGCGGTACGCCGTCGAGGACTTCCACGAGGCGCTCGAGCTCTGCTACCGCCGGGGCTGGACCGACGGGCTGCCCGTCGTGCCCCCCACCGAGCCGGCGGTGCGCGCCATGCTGGACGCGGTGGGGCTCGAGCCCGACGCCCAGGTGGCCTTCATCACGAACCGCCAGGTGGCGATCAGCGCCGAGAAGGTGGCGATCAACACCGTGATGGCGGGGTGTCGGCCCGAGCACATGCCGGTGGTGCTGGCCGCGGTCGAGGGCATCGCCGACCCGCGCTGGGGCTATCACGGACCGGCCACCTCCACGGGCGGCGCGGGCGTGCTGATGATCGTCAACGGCCCGATCGCGCGGCGCCTCGACTTCAACTGCGGCGACAACCTGTTCGGGCCGGGCTGGCGCTCCAACGCCACCGTGGGCCGCGCGGTACGCCTGGTCATGCGCAACGTGATCGGCACCATCCCGGGACGCCTCGACCGCGGCACGGTGGGTCATCCCGGCAAGTACACCTACGTGATCGCGGAGAACGAGGCGGAGAGCCCATGGACGCCGCTGCACGCGGAGCGCGGCTGCCGGCCGGAGGACAGCGCGGTCACCGTGATGGCCGCGCTGGGGCCGCACCAGTTCTACAACCAGCTCTCCGCCACCGCGGCGGGCGTGCTCGGCACCATGTGCGACACCATGCGCTACCCCGGCATGGTGGGCCAGCCGAACTACTGCGTGGTGCTGGCGGGCGAGCACATGCGGACCATCGCGGCGGACGGATGGTCCAAGTCCGACATCCGGAAGTACGTCTTCGAGAACACCACGAACACGATCGCCCATCTGAAGCGGACCGGCCGGCTCCCCGGCGCGATCAAGCCGGAGGACGAAACCGCGACGCGGCCGCTGGTGCTGACCCCGGACGATATCCTGGTGGTGGCGGCGGGTGGCCGCGCCGGCTCATTCTCGTGCTACATCCCGGGCTGGGCCAGCCGCACCTCGTCGCAGGCGGTGACCACGGTGATCAAAGAGAGGAGAGCATGATGGCGGGCTTCGAGATCCTGGATCCCACGGTCGAGCCCCGGCGGCAGCCGCTGACGTACGTGCCGCGGCCGGACTCGCTCAGGGGCAAGCGCATCGGTCTGGTGGAGAACACCAAGTACAACTCGGACAAGCTGCTGCTGCGGATCGGCGACATCCTGAAGCAGGAGTACGGGGCGGCCGAGACCCGGATGTGGCGCAAGCACAACGCGGGGGTGCCCGCCCACGCGGAGATCCTCGAGGAGGCCAAGCGGACCGTCGACGTCGTCGTCGCCGGCATCGGCGACTGAGGGTCCTGCTCGTCGGGCAGTGTGCTCGACGGAATCGTGTTCGAGAAGGTCGGCATCCCGGCCGCGTCCATCGTCACCGATGTGTTCGAGGGTACCGGCCACGCCATGGCCCAGTCCTGGGGTGTCCCGGAGTATCGCTTCCTGTCGCTGCCCCATCCCATCGCCAATCTCAGCGAAGCGGACCTCGACGCGCGCGCCCGCGCGATCGCGCCCGAGATCGTCAGACTTCTGCTGAAGGGCCAGGAGGGCTAGGGCCAGAGCAGCACAAGACGGTTGTCCGCCATCTGGGGGAGTGCGGGGGCCATGTCCGGGCCTAGACGAATGTCCGCCGAAGCCAACTACCGTCCCCCGTTCTGGTATCGCGGAAGACATCTCCAGACGCTCTGGGGGCCGCTGCTGCGCAACTGGCGGCGGCCCCCGCTGCGCCGGGAGCGCCTGCAGACGCCGGACGGCGACTTCCTCGACCTCGACTGGCTCGCGGGCGCGTCGGGGCCGGGCCCGCTGATCCTGATCCTCCACGGCCTCGAGGGCTCGGCGCGCTCGCACTACGCGCGGGGCCTGCTGCGGGGCGCGGGAGCCCTCGGCTGGCGGGCCGCGGTCATGCACTTTCGCTCGTGCAGCGGCGAGGTCAACCGCCTGCCGAAGCTCTATCACTCGGGCGAGACGTCGGACCTCGAGTGGGTGATCGGAGAGCTGGCCAAGCGGGAGCCCGCGCCGCGCATCGGCCTGGTCGGCGTCTCCCTCGGCGGCAACGTCGCGCTGAAGTGGCTCGGCGAGCAGGGCGACGCGGCCCCGGCCGAGATCCGGGCCGCCGCCGCGATCTCGACCCCGTTCGACCTGGCCGCGTGCGCCCGAGTGCTCGACCGCGGGTTCAACCGGGCGATCTACACCGAGAGCTTCCTGCGCACCATGAAGGCCAAGATCCGCGCCAAGCGGCACCTCTACGACGGCCGCCTCGACATCGACGCCGCGCTGCGGGCCCGCACCTTCACGGAGTACGACCGGTTCTTCACCGCGCCGGTCAACGGCTTCGCGGACGAGATCGACTACTGGAAGCGGGCGAGCAGCGCGCCCTACCTCGAGCGCATCCGGCGCCCCGCGCTCCTGATCAACGCGGCCAACGATCCGTTCATGCCCGCGTCGTGCCTGCCCACCGCGGTGGCCGCGCGGTCGCCCTGGCTCGAGGCGGAGTTCGTCGCGGAGGGCGGGCACGTGGGATTCCTCGACGGGCCGCTCGGGCGCGCCTCGTGGGCGGAGCGCCGCGCGCTCGCCTTCCTGGCGCGCCATTTGCTACGATGACCGCCGTGCTCCGTGACGCGTACGGCCTGACCGTCTCGACGGACTCCCGCGCCGCGGTGGACGCCCACGACCGCGGCGTGCGCGCCCTGCTCGGCTTCGGCGCCCTGACCGTGGACGAGTTTCGCGGCGCGGTGGACGCCGACTCCGACTTCGTGCTCGCGCGCGCGGCCCTCGCGGTCGCGCTCTACCTGGACGAGCAGATCCCGGCCGGGCGCGCGGAGATGGAGCGCGCGGTCGCCGACGGCGCCGCGCAGGCCTCCACCCTGACCGGCCGCGAGCGGCGGCACCTGGAGGCCCTCCGGCTCTTCGTGGGCGGGCGCGGCCACGACGCGGTCCCGCTCATGAAGGAGATCCTCGCCGAGCATCCGCGGGACGTGCTCCTGATGCAGCGCCTCTACTTCCTCTACTTCTGGCAGGGGCGCTCGGCCGACATGCTCGAGACCACCACCGCGGTGCTCCCCGGCCTCGAGGACGACGGGTACGCGCTCGGCTATCACGCCTTCGCCCTCGAGGAGAATCGGCGCTTCGACGCGGCGCTGCCCCTGGCCGAGCGTGCGCTGGCCCGGAACCCGCGCGACGCGTGGGCGGTGCACGCGATCGCGCACATCCACTACGAGCGCGGAGACAACCGGCGCGGGATCGAGAGCCTGCCCCCGCAGATCCATCCCTGCGACCATCTCGGCTACTTCCGGAACCACCTCCTCTGGCATCTGGCCCTCCTCCACCTGGCCGAGGGTGACTACGAGCGCGGCGGCCGTCTCTTCGAGAGCGTGTTCGCCCGCCTCCCGATCACGATCGCCTCCGACCTTCAGGATTCGGTGGCGCTGGCCTGGAGGCTCGACCTGTTCGGCCACCCGGATCGGAAGCGCTGGACGCAGCTCGCGGAGGCCGCGCGGCGCTGGATCGACATGCCGCTCCTCCTCTTCCACGACCTGCACGTGGGCATGGCCCTCGCCGCGGCGGGGGATTGGGCGGCCGCGGCGGAGCACCTCGAGCGGCTGCGGTCGCGCGCGAAGAAGTCGCGGAACGCCACGCTGCCCGAGGTCGTGGTGCCGCTGCTGGAAGGCCTCCACGCCTTCGCCCGCGGCGACTACGCGGCGAGCGTGGCCCGGATCGAGCCGGTGGACGCGCGCGTCGTGGAGGTGGGCGGCAGCCACGCCCAGCGCGAGGTCTTCCACGACACCCTCCTGGCCGCGGCCCTGCGCGGCGGCACGCCGGAGCGCGCGGTGGCGCTCCTCGAGCGCCGTCTCGCCAAGCGCCCCAACCCCGGCCACTTCTGGGAGCGGGCGCGCGCGTGTCCGGGCGAGGCGCAGCCGAAGGCGAGCCGAGCGGATCAATGATCGACTGGGACGCCCTCGGCCGCGAGGCCGTCGACCTGCTGCGGCGGTACCTCATGCTGGACACCACCAACCCGCCCGGCAACGAGACGATCGGCGCGCGCTTCCTGGAGGAGGTGCTCGGCCGCGAGGGGATCGCGAGCGAGACGGTGGAGTCGGCGCCCGGCCGCGGCAACCTGGTGGCGCGGCTCCGGGGCGACGGCTCCGAGGGCGGCATCGTGCTGCACCACCACATCGACGTGGTCTACGCCGACCGGCGCTACTGGACGGTGGATCCCTTCGGCGGAGAGATCCGCGAGGGGTTCCTCTACGGCCGCGGCGCGATCGACATGAAGTCCACCGGCGTGCTGCACCTCGCCGGGATGCTCGCGCTCAAGCGCGCCAAGGTGCCGCTCAAGCGCGACCTGATCCTGCTCGCCACCGCCGACGAGGAGGCGGGGAGCCGCTTCGGCGCGCAGTTCGTGGCTGACCGCCACCGCGACTGGCTGGCCGGGGCGGAGTACGCGCTGTCCGAGCTGGGGGGGATCTACCCGGAGGCGGGCTCGACCGCGCCGTTCGGCAGCATCGTGACGTCGGAAAAGACCGGGCTGCCGCTCCGCCTCACCGCGCGGAGCGAGCCGGGCCACGGCTCGATGCCGTGGCCCGATACCGCGCCCAACCGGCTCATCCGCGCCCTGGGCCGGCTGCTGGAGGCCGAGCGGCCGCTGCGGATCCTCCCCGAGGTCCAGGTGTACTTCGCCCGGCTCGGCTCGGTGCTGCCGGGGGAGGCGGGGCGGGGCTACGACGACCTCGAGCGCTCGCTGCGCGACGACGCCTTCCGCCGCGCCTTCCTGGCCAATCGCCTGTACGCCGCGATGCTGCGGACCACCTTCGCGGTCACCATGCTCAGGGGGAGCGAGAAGCGCAACGTGATCCCGCCCGAAGCGATCGCCGACATCGACTGCCGCATGCTGCACGGGGATGACCCGGAGGAGATCCTGCGGTGGGTGCGCGGGGTGATCGCCGACGAGCGGGTCGAGGTGACGCTCTCGAACCCGCCCCCCAAGATCCCGAACGCCTCGCCGCCCGACACGCCGCTCTATAAGGCGCTCGGCCAGGCGCTCGCGCGCCGCGCTCCCGGGGTGGTGGTCGCGCCCGACATCCTGGTGGGCTTCACCGACAACTGGGTGTTCCGGAACTGCGGGCTGCACGGCTACGGATTCAGCCCCTTCATGCTGGGCGACGACGAGTGGCGGCGCGTGCACGGCAACGACGAGCGGATCTCGCTCGAGAACCTCCACGAAGGCGCACGCTGTCACACCGAGATGCTGCTGGACGTGGCGGCCGCGTGATGGCGCGCCGGGCGCTCGTGATCCGGCGGGGCACCGAGCGGGACGTGCCCACCATCCTGAAGCTGATCCGCGGGCTCGCCGAGTACGAGCGGCTCGCCCACGAGATGGAGGCCACCCCCGCGCGGGTGCGCGCCCACGGGTTCGGGCCCCGGCGCTACTTCGAGACGATCATCGGCCGGCGCGGCGGCAAGCCGGTGGGGTTCGCCCTCTACTTCTTCACCTACTCCACGTTCCTCGCCCGGCCGACGCTCTATCTCGAGGATCTCTTCGTGCTCCCCGAGGAGCGGGGCACCGGGGCGGGAAAGGCGCTGCTCCGCGCCCTCGCGCGGATCGCGGTCCGGCGCGGGTGCGGGCGTCTCGAGTGGGCGGTGCTCGACTGGAACCGGCCCGCGATCGGGTTCTACCGGCGGCTGGGCGCGAAGCTCCGCCGCCAGTGGATCCTCACGCGCCTCACCGGGGCGCCGCTGCGGCGCCTGGCGCGCTGAGCCCGCGGTGATCCGCCGCGCGCTTGCCGTCTCGCTCGTGGCGCTGCTGGCCGCGTCGGCGCCGGCGTCCGCCCAGTCCATCACGTGCCCGTCCGGCACCACGCGCGGCGGCACCGAGAGCGAGGCCGGGAAGTTCCACTGGTGCGAGCAGACCACTCCCGGCGGGCCGATCCGGCAGGGCCCGATGGTGGGCTTTCATCCCAACGGCCGCCGCAGCTTCGAGCTCAACTTCGTGGACGGCTCGCCGCGCGGGGCGGTCCGCGCCTGGTACGAGGGCGGCCAGCCGAGCATGACCGGCGAGACGCGCCCGGACAACGGCACGCTCGTCCTGTGGGACGAGCGCGGCCGGCGGCGCGCCCAGGTCGACGTGCGCGACCGCGTGGTGGCCACCCGCGCCTGGGACGAGGAGGGGCGCGAGGAGCGCTACCAGGAGGCGAAGCTCGTGAAGGCGATGCCGGCCAACCGCAACCTCGGGTTCCTCATGCAGCTCTGGGCGGTCGGGATCGGCATCCAGTAGCCCGCTTCACCTCACGACGGGACCACGGGCGGGATCCGGTCCGCCCACGGGGCGGCGGCCTCGAAGGCGGCGGCGGCCCGGAGCACCGCGGCCTCCTGGCGGCGGCGCCCGACGATCTGCAGGCCCACCGGCAGCCCGCTCTTCGTGAAGCCGCACGGCACCGAGATGACGGGCAGCGCGGTGACCGTGATGCCGTAGGTGAGGAAGAACCACTGCGTGTAGTTGTCGAGGGCCTTGCCGTTGATCTCGGTCGGGTAGCGCTGCTCCACCGGGAACGGGGGCATCGCGACGGTGGGCAGGATCAGCAGGTCGCGCGTCTCCATGAACGTGCGGACCCGGTGCCAGAGGCGGGTGCGCAGCTTCTCGCCGTTGCCGATCTCCTCAGGGGTGAGCGAGAGCCCCTGCTTGATGTTCCACACGAGCCCCGCCTGCATCTCCGGCTCCCAGCGCGCGAGCTTGTCGGCGTGACGGGCGACCATGCTGAGCCCGCGGGTGGCCAGCACGATGTCGTTGACCTCGCCGAAGTCGGGACAGGCCCGCTCGACCTTCGCGCCGAGAGAGCGGAACACCGCGGTGGCCCGCTCCGCGACCGCGGCCACCTCGCGGTCCACCGGGATCAGCCCGTTGAGGTCGGGCGTCCACGCCACCCGCCAGCCCTTGACGGAGGGCCGCTTCACCGCCGCGGTGAACCGGCGCGTGTCCACGTCGTAGGAGAGCGGGGCGCGGTCGTCCGGCCCCGCCATCGCGGCCAGCATGAGGGCGACGTCGCCCACCGTGCGGGCCATGGGGCCGGTCACGCTGAGCGAGTCCCAGCCCAGATCCGCGGGGTAGACCGGGATGAGGCCGGGCGAGGTCCGGAAGCCGACGACGCCGCAGAACGCGGCGGGCGTCCGCAGCGAGCCGCCGAGATCGGAGCCCTGGGCGAGCGGGCCCATCCCGGTGGCGAGCGCCACCGCGGCGCCGCCGCTCGACCCGCCGCAGGTGAGCGCGGTGTTCCACGGATTGCGGGTGACCCCGAAGACCGCGTTGAAGGTGTTGCCGCCCGCGCCGAACTCGGGGGTGTTGGTCTTGCCGACCACGATCGCCCCGGCCCGCTTGAGCCGGTCCACGTAGAGCGCGTCCTCCTCCGGGACGTGGTGCTCGAAGATCTTGGAGCCCGACGTCGTGCGGATGCCCTTGGTGGGCGTCAGATCCTTGATCGAGACCGGGACGCCGTGCAGCGG
>DATFGS010000616.1:0-2330 GCA_035249225.1 Candidatus Methylomirabilota bacterium
CGCCCTCCCGGGCCAGGCGCACCGCGACCGCGCGGCCGATGCCGCGGCCGGCTCCGGTGACGACCGCGACCTGGCCGGCGAGCTTCAAATAACGAGCCCGCCGCGCGCCCGGATCAGCTCCATGAACTCGGCGCGCGTCTCCGCGTTCTCGCGGAAGGCGCCGAGCATCGCGGAGGTGACCGCCTTGGAGTTCTGCTTCTCCACGCCCCGCATCAGCATGCACATGTGAATCGCCTCGATCACGACCGCCACGCCCCGGGGCTGCAGCACCTCGTTCAGCGTCTGCGCGATCTGGGTGGTGAGCCGCTCCTGCACCTGCAGCCGGCGCGCGAACATCTCCACCAGCCGCGGCAGCTTGGAGAGGCCGACGATCTTGCGCGACGGCATGTAGGCGATGTGACACTTGCCGACGAACGGGAGGAGGTGATGCTCGCAAAGGGAATACAGGTCGATGTCCTTCACCACCACCATCTCGTCGTATTCCTCGGTGAAGAGCGCCTCGTTGAGCACCTCGTGCACGTTCTGCTTGTAGCCGGAGGTGAGGTACTCCCACGCCTTGGCCACTCGGGCCGGCGTCTTCTCCAGGCCCTCGCGGGTCGGGTCCTCGCCGATCTCCTTCAGGAGGTCGTGAATAAGCCGCTCGATCATCGGGGGATCACCTCGTCGGCGTGGGACTCGCCGGAGTACTCGAATACGTTGTTGGCGGTCTCCACCACGGTCACGCGCCGGAGCACGCCCGGAGGCAGCGCGGCCTCGAGCCACTGGTAGAACACGCGGGCCAGGTTCTCGCCGGTGGTGATCACGCCCGCGAGCGCGGGCACGGTGGCGGAGAGGTCGTAGTGATCCACGCGGTCCAGCACCGCGGTCTTCACCGCGGCGTCCACCACGCCGAGATCCACCGACATCCCGGTCGCGCGGTCCAGCGCGCCGGCCACCGTCACCTCGAGCCCGTAGTTGTGGCCGTGCTGCCGGAAGCACTGGCCGTAGATCCGGGCGTTCTCCTCGTCGGAGAGGGCGGGATTGGCGAGCTGGTGCGCGGCGCTGAAGTGATACGCGCGGGTGACCGCGAACGCGCTCACCCGCCCAGGTACTCCACGTAGAAGGTGGGGTCCTCCCAGAGCCGCAGGCGGTGCAGGCGCTCGGCCCCCAGCTTCGGACCGAGCAGGTCCCAGATCACTCGCACCAGGTTCTCGGTGGTGGGAATCGTCCCGGGCGGGAAGAGCGGGTCCCGGTTGAGATCCGCGTGGTCGAAGCGGGACACCACCGCCTCGCCGACCACCCGCTTGAGCTCGCCCAGGTCCATCACCATGCCGGTGCGCGGGTCGATCTCCCCCCGGATCGTCACCTCGAGGGCGTAGTTGTGCCCGTGGGGCACCGTGAGCGAGCCGAACACCCGCGCGTTCTCCTCCGGACTCCACTCGGGCCGCGCGTAGCGGTGGCCCGCCGAGAACGTGAACTTCCGCGTCGCGTACACCATCGAGCCGTCAGCCTCCTCGGGCCTGCTGTCCCAGCCGCTCCTGCGTCGAGTGTACCGCGCTGAGGAAGCGCTCCGCGACGGCCCGCGGGGAGAAGCCGAGCGCACGCCGGCGCCCGTCCCGCCCCAGGCGTCGGGCCAGGGCGGGCTCGCCGATCAACCGCTCGAGCGCCTCCGCGAGCGCGCCGGGATCACGCGGCCCCACCAGCAGCCCGGTGGTCCCGTCGAGCACCACCTCGGGGATCGCCGCGATGCGACACGCCACCACCGGCAGCTCCGCGGCCATCGCCTCCAGGAACACGATGCCGAACCCCTCCTGCACGGAGGGGAGGCAGAACACGGAGGCGTTCACGTACTCCTCGGCCAGCCGCTCGCGGGTCAGATCGCCCAGCAGCGCGACCGAGTCGCCCAGGCCCAGCGCGGCGTGCAGGCGCGAGACCGCCTCCCATTCCGGGCCGCGGCCGACGATGCGCACCTGGATCCCGGGCACCCGCGCGCGCAGGATCGCGGCGGCGTGCAGGAGATCCGACAAGCGCTTGCGCGGGTACATCCGGGCCACGCTCAGGACCACCGGGCCGTTGCGGGCCCGGCGCGGGGCCCGCCAGAACTGGTCGTCCCACACCTCGAGGTCGATCGGCTCCGGCACCACCGCGAGGCGCTCGAGCGGCACCCCGTACTCGCGCTGCGCGACGTCCGCCGAGTAGCGGCTCGTGACCACGACGAGGTCTGCGCGCTCGACGTTGCGACGCTCCCAGCGCGCCTGCACCGAGAGCAGGAACCGGACCCAGCCCCGCTCGTTCCGGAGCTCGTCCGCGATGATGCCCTTGAGGCTCGACACGAACGGCAGCGCGCGCCG
>DATFGS010000617.1:0-3892 GCA_035249225.1 Candidatus Methylomirabilota bacterium
CGCGGCCGCGGTCTGGGACGAGGCGCCCGACAACGTGGCCTTCGTCTGGGAGGCCGGCTCGCGCGACGCGGTGGCGCGCGCCTTCGCGGGCGCCGCGCACGTCACGCGCCTGGACTTCGTGGTGACGCGGGTGGCCGCCGCGCCCATGGAGCCGCGCGCCGCGGTCGGCGAGTTCGACCGCCGGACCGGGCGCTACACGCTCCACACCGGCATCCAGGGCCCGCACGGCCTCCGCAACCTGCTCGCCGAGCAGATCTTCCGCGTGCCCCACGGGCAGGTCCGCGTGGTCACCAGCGAGGTCGGCGGCAGCTTCGGCATGCGCAGCGGCATCTACCCGGAGCTGGTGCTGGTGTGCTGGGCCGCGAAGCGCCTCGGCCGGCCGGTGAAGTGGACGTCGAGCCGCCGCGAGGGGTTCCTCAGCGACGAGCACGGCCGCGACAACGTGACCACCGCCGAGCTGGCGCTCGACGCCGACGGCCGCTTCCTCGGCCTGCGCGTCGCGCTCAAGGTGGACATCGGCGCCTACCTCACCCCGCGCAGCGCGGGCCCCGCGACCAACAACGTGGGCGGCCTCGCGGGCGTGTACACCACGCCCGCGATCCACATCGAGAGTACCGGCGTGTTCACCAACACCACGCCGACCGGCCCGTACCGCGGGGCCGGGCGCCCGGAGGCGACCTACGCGATCGAGCGCGTCATCGACGTGGCCGCGCGCGAGCTCGGGATCGACGCGGTCGAGCTGCGCCGCCGCAACCTGATCCCGCCCTCCGCGATGCCGTTCAAGACGGGCCTCGTCTTCACGTACGACTGCGGCGACTTCGAGCGGAGCATGACGATGGCGCTGGCCCAGTCCGACCGCGCGGGCTTCGAGCGGCGGCGGGCCGAGGCGCGCGCGCGGGGCAAGCTGCTGGGCCTCGGCATCGCGAACCCGATCGAGGTCGCGGGCGGCCCCTACACCGCGGTGAATCCCGACACCGCGGAGGTGCGCGTCAACCCCGACGGCTCCGTCTCGCTCTTCGCGGGCTCGACCTCCATGGGCCAGGGCAACGAGACCGCGTTCACCCAGATCGTGAGCGACCGGCTCGGCCTGCCGCCCGACCGCATCCAGGTCTTCGCGGGCGACAGCGACGCCCTCGACGCCGGCCGCGGCAACGGCGGATCGGGCGCGATCTCGGTCGGCGGCTCGGCGGTGCTGCGCGC
Organism: Candidatus Methylomirabilota bacterium; assembly: GCA_035249225.1. Lineage (GTDB taxonomy): Bacteria > Methylomirabilota > Methylomirabilia > Rokubacteriales > CSP1-6 > CAMLFJ01. The sequence continues at coordinate 1,201 of DATFGS010000617.1, forward strand.
GACCGAGAAGACGATCGAGCGCGGCCGGCGCATCGCCGCGCACCTGCTCGAGGCCGCGCCCGAGGACGTCGCGCTCCGTGACGGGCGCTTCGTCGTCGCGGGCACCGACCGCGATGTCGCGTGGAGCCGCGTGGCCCGCACCGCGTATCAGCCGCGCTCTCTGCCGTCCGGCCTCGAGCCCGGCTGGAGCGATACCGCCGCGTTCACGCCGCCGGCGGTCACCTTCCCCAACGGCTGCCACGTCTGCGAGGTCGAGGTCGACGCCGAGACCGGCGTGGTGCGCGTGCTCCGCTACACCGTGGTGGACGACGTCGGGCGCATGATCAACCCGCTCCTGGTGAAGGGGCAGATCCACGGCGGCATCGTCCAGGGGCTCGGCCAGGGCCTGGCGGAGGTGCTGACCTACGACGCGGCCGGCCAGGTCCTGGCCGGCTCCTTCATGGACTACGCGATGCCCCACGCCGACGAGGTCCCCCTCTTCGACGTGGACGCCCACGAGGTGCCGACCCGGGTCAACCCGCTGGGCGCCAAGGGCGTGGGCGAGGCCGGCACCGTGGGGGCCCTGCCCGCCCTGCTGAACGCGGTCAACGACGCCCTGGCCCCGCTCGGGATCCGGCACCTCGACATGCCGGTCAGCCCCGAGCGGGTCTGGCAGGCGATCCGCGCCGCCGGCCTCACCGAGTAGTTCCTACAGACCAGAAGCGTCACGCGCCGAACAGCGCCGCCGACCCTGTCTCGTAAGTACTGATCGGCGCGGCGTTTTCCGATGGCACTGGCGATGCACGCCTGACGGACCATCATGAGCCTGCTGCCGAGCGCGACCGCGACCATGACCACCGGCCGTATCCTCGTCGTCGAGGACGACCCGGGCGCCCGGGACCTCATCGTCTCGAGCCTGCGCGCCGACGGCCACGCCGTGGACGCCAGCGGCAACGCCTTCGAGGCCCTCCGCCTGCTCGGCCGGCAGTGCTACGACCTGGTCGTATCGGACCTCATGATGCCCGAGGTGGACGGCCCGAGCCTGTACTCAGCGGTCACCAGCCGCTGGCCGAGCAACCCGCCGCACTTCGTGTTCATGTCGGGGCTCGCCAACACCTCGGCCTTCGACGGCTTCCTGAAGGTGATCCACGCGCCATTGCTCCCCAAACCGTTCAAGGTCGCTGCCCTGCGTCGCGCCATCAAGCGCATCCTCCAGCCCCGCACCTGACCCCGGCACCCCTCTCCCCTCAGGGGGGAGGCGGCAGGAATCCGCCCATATCCCGCAGGGCACATGCCTTGCTCCTCTCCGAGCCCAGGAGGAGGCAACGCTCATGAACTTGAAGACATCGCTCGCCGTCATCGCCACGAGCCTCGCCCTGGCGGGGGCCGCGGCGGCGCAGACGCCCAGTACGCCCGGCGCCCCGCCCGCCCCCGGCACGCGCGGTCCCGTGACGCCGCAGATCCCGAGCCCCACCATCCCGACCCCGCCCGGCACCCCGACGCCCGGCATGCCGAACCCGACGCCCGGTGCCACGCCACCGGGCTCGCCCAGCATCAACGACCCGAGCACGAATCCGACGTTCCCGTGCCCGCCCGGCCAGGCCCGGCGGCCGGGAAGCGCCGCCTGCATCCCGGGACCGACGCCGAGCCGGTAACCGAGCGGGACCCGGGCGTCGCCGACGCGCGGCTAGCCGGCCAGGCGCCACTGCGCGAGCGACGCCCGCGCGTCGCCCCCGCTCTTGTCGGGCACGATCGCCAGCTCCAGCACCGTCACCCCGGCGAGCTCGACGCGATAGTCCTCCGCCTCGCGAATCGTCTCCGGCGGTCCGAAGTTCCACTGCTGGCGAAGGATCTCGCGGAACGACCGGCCGCCGTCCGGCGACCAGCGCAGCACGAACTCCTGCGTGCGCGTGGTGTCCGCCTCGATGAAGAGCAGCCACATCCGGCTCAGGCGCTGCGGCCGATCGAAGACGAGGCGAATCGTCTGCTCGCCCGGCTGCGCGGCCCGCCACCCGGCCTCCTCGCCGGGCACCAGCGCGGCCTCGATCGGATACGCGGCATCCTCCGACGTCACCTCGACCTGGGCGAGCTCCTCCAGGTCGAGCCACTCCGGATCGGGGATCTCCGCCCGCGGGGGGACAGGGCTCGTCACGCGCTTGCGCATCGCGGCCTCCTTCTCCTTGTAGAAACTACACGACGTTCTTACCGGCCCGTGCCGGGCCCTGCTCCATATCGTCCCGTCAAACCGAGCTTGTGCATCCGGCATGCCGGTTGCCTCGAGAACAGGACGGAGGACGCGCTCATGGACCCGACCCTGGACCGGGTGGCAAGCGGACCCTGCCCGCGCTGCGGGCGGACGCTGAAGGCGATTCACACGGTCAGCCAGTACGGGCGCCCCAGCGTGGCCCTCCTCGAATGCGCCGGCTGCCGGTACACGTGCCAGACCGTCGTACCCGGGCTGTGGCCCGACGAGGCCTTTCCACGAACGCCATCCCGAGCGAGGTGACGTCATGGTGCAGAGGAAGCAGTTCGAGGCGCCGGGAGACTACAGCATCGCGATCGCGGCCGAGCGGATGAAGGACGGCAAGTGGTCGGCGGTGACGACCATCCAGCAATCCACCGAGACCGGCGAGCGCAACATCGACCTGCCGATCTCCGACGCGCGGTTCGCGACGGAGGAAGAGGCCGAGAACTTCGAGGTGAGCCGCGCGCG
>DATFGS010000618.1:0-1710 GCA_035249225.1 Candidatus Methylomirabilota bacterium
GCCGCCATGCTGATGCCCAAGCGCGTCAAGTATCGCAAGGCCCAGCGCGGCCGCATGAGGGGCAAGGCGCAGCGCGGATCCACCCTGGCCTTCGGCGAGTACGGGCTCAAGGCGCTCGAGCCGGGGTGGGTGACCAACCGCCAGATCGAGGCGGCGCGGGTGTCGCTCGCCCGCAGCGTCAAGCGCGGCGGGAAGATCTTTATTCGTATCTTCCCGGACAAGCCGGTGACCAAGAAGCCCGCGGAGACGCGGATGGGCAAGGGCAAGGGCAACCCCGAGTTCTGGGTGGCGGTGGTCAAGCCCGGACGGATCATGTACGAGATGGAGGGGGTCGACGAGGCGACGGCCAAGGAAGGATTCCGCCTGGCCGCGCAGAAGATCGGCATCAAGACCAAGTTCGTGTCCCGCGTGCGGGCGCTGTGAGGCACTGAGGCGACCATGAAGGCGGCCAAGTGGCGTGAGATGTCCGACGACGAGCTGCAGCAGAAGGCCCAGGAGCTCGGTGAGGAGCTCTTCAACCTGAGGTTCCAGCTCTCCATGGGCGTGGCCAAGAATCCGGCGCGGGTGGCGATCGCCCGGCGGGATCTGGCCCGGGCCCAGACCATTCTCCGGGAGCGGGCGCTGCGCATCCCGCGGCCGGCGTAGCCGGAGTAGGGGGAGGAGCGAATCGTGGGCGTGAAGAAGACGCGTGAAGGCGTGGTGGTCAGCGACAAGATGACCAAGACGCGCGTGGTGCGCATCGAGCGCGTGTTCCGTCACCCGCGCTACGAGCGCGTGATCACCCGGTCGAAGCGCCTGAAGGCGCACGACGAGCAGAACGCGAGCAAGGTGGGGGACCGGGTGCTGATCGAGGAGACGCGGCCGCTGTCGAAGGAAAAGCGGTGGCGGATCCTGCAGGTGCTGGCGAGCGCGTCATGATCCAGCCCCGCTCGATGCTCGACGTCGCGGACAACTCGGGGGCCAAGAAGGTCCAGTGCATCCGGGTGATGGGCGGCGCCAACAAGCGCTACGCCTCCCTCGGCGACGTGGTGGTGGTGGCGGTGAAGGAGGCGGTGCCGGACGGGACCGTGAAGAAGGGCGAGGTGGCGCGCGCGGTGGTGGTGCGCACCGTCAAGGAGGTGGGGCGCCGCGACGGGTCCTACATCCGCTTCGACCGCAACGCGGTGGTGCTGCTCAAGGCCGACGACAACCCGGTGGGCACGCGCATCTTCGGCCCGGTGGCGCGGGAGCTGCGGGACAAGCAGTTCACCAAGATCATCTCCCTCGCTCCCGAGGTCATCTAGAGGACGTCATGGCGATCGCGCACGTGCGGAAGGGCGACACGGTGATAGTGGTGGCGGGGAAGGAGCGCGGCAAGAAGGGCAAGGTGCTGCGCGTGATCCCCGAGAAGGGCCGGGTGGTGGTGGAGCGCGTCAACATGATCAAGAAGCACCAGCGGCCCACCCAGAAGATCCGGCAGGGCGGGATCATCGAGCGCGAAGGGGCGATCCACCTCTCCAACGTGATGCTGGTGGATCCCGGCAGCGACAAGCCGACGCGCGTCGGAATGAAGGCGCTGTCCGACGGCAAGAAGGTCCGGGTGGCCAGACGGTCGGGCGAGATGCTCGACAAGGCGTGAGGGCGTGATGGCAGAGCCGAAGAAGGCGGACAAGGCAGGGGGCGGCAAGGGCGGCGGAGCCGCGGCGGGACGCGGAGGCCAGGCCCCCGCGC
>DATFGS010000619.1:0-4955 GCA_035249225.1 Candidatus Methylomirabilota bacterium
TGCTGCCGGATGCGGTCCAGCGCCTGGCCGGGCGACATGTCCTCGAGCGCGGTGCTCAGCGTCGAGCCGGCCTTGACGTCGAGGCCGGCGCAGAAGCAGCCGCCCGCGCCCATCAGCACCGCGACGCGCACGTCGGGCGCAGCGTCCACGACCTTGCACGCCTCGCCGATGCCGTGCCACATCTCGTTGTCGAGGGCGTTGAGGCGCTCGGGCTTGTTCAGCATGATGGTGGCGACGTCGCCCTTGATCTCTACCTGCACCTTGTCGGTCATCGCGGGCTCCTATCCCGGCTTCTATCCGTTGAACGCCCGCACCATCGCGGGCAGGCGCGGATCGTTCAGGTTCGGCTGGTAGGGCTGGTAGAGCCCGGTGCGGTCGAGCAGCCCCCGGTAGCGCTCCTCGACCTTCGCGTGCAGGTTCTCGTAGGTCGCGGTCACCGCGTAGGTGTCGAGCATCTCGTCGGTGATGAGGTCGGCCATGCCCTTCCAGTCGCCCTCCACCGACTTGCGGTGGAGCTTGCCGGTGACGTCCTCCCAGCCGTGCGCGGCCAGCACCGGCTGGTAAGTGCGGGTCGAGCCGTAGAAGGCGATCTGCTGCTTGACGGTCTGGGCCTGCGCGGCCCGCTCCTTCTCGGTGTCGCCCACCACCGCGAAGGTGGCCGTCGCGTAGGTGAAGTCCTTGCGCGAGCGGCCGGAGCGCTTGAGCCCCTCCTCGACCGCGGGGTGGACGATTTCCCGCAGGTACTTGGGGCTGTTGAACGGGTGCACGTGCATGCCGTCGCACAGCTCGCCCGCGATCCGACACATGAGCGGGTTCACCGCCGCGATGTAGATCGGGATCTTGGGGTGCTCGATCGGCCCCGGGTTGAAGAAGGGCGTCATGATGTCGAAGGTGTAGAACTGCCCCTTGAAGTTGAGCCTGGTGCCGTTCTGCCAGCAGTCCCAGATGGTGCGGATGGCACGGATGGCCTCCGCCATCTTGGGTCCGGGCGACTCGAACTTCACCGAGAAGCGCCGCTCGTTGTGCGCCTTCACCTGGGTGCCGAGCCCGAGCGTGAAGCGGCCGGCCGAGGCCTTCTGGAGGTCCCACGCGATGTGCGCGGTGATCATGGGGCTCCGCGAGAACACCGTCGCGATGTTGGTGCCGAGCTTGATGCGCGACGTCGAGGTCGCGGCGACGGCCACCGGCAGGTACGGGTCGTGCTGGGTCTCCGACGACCAGAGGCAGTCGTAGCCCATGGCCTCGACCTTCCGGGCATAGTCGGGGAGGCTCTTGAGATCGTGGGTCAGCATGGACACGTCGAGCTTCACGGGCGATCTCCTCGCTGAGGGTTCGGCCAGAAGCATACCTTACCCTCTCCCCTCTGGGGAGAGGGGTATAACCACAAGGTGCCTCTCTACCGCGGCTGGCTCGTCGTCGCTGCCTGCGCCGTCCTGGCGACCTTTTCCTGGGGCCTCGGCTTCTACGGCCTGGGCGTCTACCTGCACGCGCTCAACCATCTCCACGGCTGGTCCACCGGGCTGATCTCGCTCGCGGTGACGGTCTACTACGCGCTGAGCGCGGGCTGTCTCGTGGTGGTCGGCGGGCTCGTCGATCGGCGGGGCCCGCGCGGGGTGCTGACCTACGGCGTCGTCACGATGGCGGCCGCGGTCGCGCTGCTCGGCGTGGTCACCGCGCCCTGGCAGCTCTTCGCGGTCTACGTGGTGATGGCGACGGCGTGGTCCTGCCTGAGCTCGACCGGTCTCAGCGCCACGCTGCTGCCCTGGTTCGGCCGCCGCCAGGGCCTCGCGATGACGCTGGCCCTGACCGGCGCCAGCCTGGGCGGCATGGTGCTGGTGCCGATCCTGGTGGCGCTGCTGCAGCGTCACGGATTCCGGCTCGCCACGACGGCGGTGGCGGTGGCCCTGCTCGCGATCGGCCTGCCGCTGGTCTGGCTGGTGATCGGCGCGCGGCCCACCGCCGTCCAGGTGGCGGTCGAGCTCGGGCGCGACGCCGCGGCCAGGTCCGCGGTGGAGGCGCCGCGGGATGCGCGCGAGTGGACGCGCCAGGCGGTGCTCCGGGAGCCGCAGCTCTGGACGCTGATGGTGCCGTTCGCGCTGGCGCTGGCCGCCCAGGTCGGCTTCCTCGTGCACCAGATCAGCGTCATCGAGCCGTTCCTGGGAGAGAGCCGCGCCGCGCTCACCGTGAGCGCCACCACGGTGGCCGCGCTCCTCGGCCGGATCGTGATCGGCGTGCTCTCGGACCACGTGGATCTGCGCAAGCTCTCCGCGGTCAACATCGGCGCGCAGGGCCTGGCGCTCGCGGTCATGGCCGCGTGGCCCTCGCCGGGCGTGCTGGTCGGCGCCAGCCTCGTGTTCGGCCTGGGCGTGGGCAACCTCATCACGTTCCCGCCGCTGCTCGCGCGCGAGGAGTACGGCCAGCGCTCCTTCGGCACCGTGTTCGGGCTGGTGGGCGCGGCCACCCAGGCCGGCGTCGCGCTGGGCCCCGGCCTCATGGGGCTCCTGCACGACGCGCTCGGCAGCTACCAGACCGCGCTGTGGTGCCTGGTCGCGCTGGAGGTGGTCGCGGCGGTCTCCGTGCTCGGCGGGCGGACGCGACGCCAACCGTGATATACCGGCGGCAAGGAGGGCGACATGGCCAAGAGAGGCACCGGGCTCCTGATGGTGTGGGCGGACGTGCCCGCCGACAAGGAAGAGGAGTTCAACCGCTGGTACAACGAGGAGCACCTGCCGGAGCGCATGGCGATCCCGGGGTTCCTGAGCGGGGCGCGGTACGAGGCGGTCAAGGGCGGGCCGAAGCACCTGGCCGTCTACGAGCTGGAGAGCGCGGCGGTCATGGAGAGCCCGGCCTACAAGAAGGTCCAGGGCAACCCCACGCCGTGGACGAAGAAGATCGGCCCCCAGGCGATCGGCACCCCGTTCATCCGGAACATCTACACGATGATCCATCCCCGGGCGCTGACGCCGGCGATCGCGGGCGCGCCGATGGCGCCGGCGCTGCAGCTCGGGCGCATGGACGTGCCGGCCCAGGTCGATCGGGAGTTCAACGAGTGGTACAACACGGTCTACGTGCCGAACTACGAGAAGGTGCCCGGGGTGATCCGCGGCCGGCGCTACCGGGCGGTCGAGGGGACGCCGAGCTACCTCACGTTCTACGAGTTCGAGAATCCGACCGTCTCGGAGACCCGCGCGTGGCAGGCCCAGCGTGACGCCAACCCGGTGAACGCGAAGATGCGCCTGCACATGCAGCACGCGCCCGGCTCGCCGGGGGTCTACGTCAAGACGGTCGAGCTGAGTTAGCGACGCCCTGCATCTTCGGGTCGAGCAGGTCCCGGAGCCCGTCGCCGAAGAGGTTCAGGCCGAGGATGCACGCCATGATGGCGGCCCCGGGAAACAGGGTGAGCCAGGGCGCCTGCTGGAGGTAGAGCCGGCCCTCCGCCAGCACATTGCCCCAGGACGGGATCTGGGGCGGGACCCCGACGCCCAGGAACGACAGCGCGGCCTCGCCCAGGACGGCCGCCGCGAAGATGAACGTGCCCTGCACGATCACGGGGGAGAGGCAGTTCGGCAGGACGTGGCGCAGCAGCACGGTCGCGTCCGGGACGCCGAGCGCGAGCGCGGCCTCCACGTACGGCGTCTCGCGGATCACCAGGACCGAGCCGCGGACGATGCGCGCCACCCGCGGCACGTACACCACCCCGAGAGCCACGATCACGTTCACCACGCTCGGCCCCAGCGACGCCATGAGGGCGATCGCCAGGATGATGGGCGGGAACGCCATGAAGCCGTCCATGATCCGCATCAGCACGTTGTCGAGCGGGCGGTAGTAGCCGCCGAGCAGGCCGAAGACGATGCCGCCCGCGAACGAGAAGAGCATGACCACCCCGCCCACCAGCATGGAGAGCCGGGTCCCGTAGACCACGCGGCTCCAGACGTCCCGGCCCACGTCGTCGGTGCCCATCCAGTGGGCCGGGTTGGGCGGCGCCAGCCGGGCCTTGACGTCGAGGAGCTGCGGCTCCCAGCGGCCGATCACGGGTGCGAACATCGCCACCACCAGGTTGAGGGCCACCAGGATCGCGCCGATCAGGGCGATCCGACGCCGCCGCAGGAGCCGCAGCCACCGCCAGCCGCTCGCCGGATCGCTCACTGGTAGCGGATCCGCGGATCGAGCGTGAGGTAGATCAGGTCCACCAGCAGGTTGATGAGGGTGTAGGTGAGGGCGATGATCAGCACCACGCCCTGGATCACCGGGTAGTCGCGCCGGAGCACCGCCGAGATGATGAGGCGCCCCACTCCCGGGATGTTGAACACGGTCTCGATCACCACCGCGCCCCCGATCAGGATGGCGAAGGTGATGCCGATCACGGTCAGCGTCGGGATGATCGCGTTCTTGAGCGCGTGCTTGTAGACCACCGCGCGCTCGGCGAGGCCCTTGGCCCGGCTGGCGAGGATGTACTGCTCGCGCAGCACGTCGAGCATGCTGGAGCGGGTGATGCGCGCGATGAGGGCGGACTGCACGAGCCCGAGCGAGATCGACGGCATCAGCAGCGAGCGGAGGTTGTCCCACAGGCCGACGTCGAGCGACACGTAGCCCGCCACCGGCAGCCAGCGGAGCCAGACTCCGAACACCAGGATCATCAGCAAGCCCAGCAGGAAGTTGGGCACCGAGAGCCCGATGAGGGCCAGCCCCATGAACGACTGGTCGAGGGCCGAGTTGTGGTACCGCGCGGAGACGATGCCGGCGGGCACCCCGATGAGCACCGCGATCAGGGTGGCCCAGCTCGTCAGGAGCAGGGTCGGCTCGAGGCGCTCCACGATCGCCTCGGTGACCGGCCGGCGCAGGAAGATGGAATCGCCCAGGTCGCCGCGCAGGAGGCGCCCGAACCAGTGCAAGAGCTGGGCGGGCAAGGGCTCGTCGAGGCCCAGGTGCTTGCGGAGGCGCGCGATGTTCTCCGG
>DATFGS010000620.1:0-3255 GCA_035249225.1 Candidatus Methylomirabilota bacterium
CCCGACTTCCGCGTCGCCGGCCACGATCCCCTGGGTGTCGGTCTTGATGGCCTGCCCGAGCGCCTTCTCCACGCCGACCGCGTAGCCGGCGAAGGTGGTGGCGGCGCCGGCCTTGAGCACCTGACGCCGGGTCAAACCCGCCGCTTTGGACTTCGGCATGAGAGCCTCCTTGGGTGAGTGTTGCGATGGCGTGATGCGCATGGTGACGATCCGCGAGGCGGGCAGAAGCTAGCACGCCCCCACCCCCCCGACAAGGCGCAACCCGGCATGTGGAGCGCAGACCCCCGCGCTCGAGAACCGCGCGGGGGCCCCGGAGGTTCCCTGACGGACTGCGTCGAGGACTACTTCGTCGCCGAGAAGCTCCTCGCCTTCTTGATCTTGGGCCGGGGAGGGTATCGCGCCCGCAATGCTATGCTCTATCCGTGGCCGACCTCGTCAACGAATTCTCCTGGTCGCGCACCCGCGACAGCGCCTTCCAGGAGTGCCGCCGCCGCTACTACTATCAGTACTACGGCGCCTGGGGCGGCTGGAGCGCCGACGCCGACCCGGCCGTCCGCCGCCTCTACATGCTCAAGCAGCTCGCCACCCGCCAGATGTGGGCGGGCCGGCTCGTCCACGAGGCGATCGAGCGCTCCCTGCTCGCCCTGCGCGACGGCCACGGCCTGAGCGAGGCCTCCCTCATCGAGGATACGCTGCGCCAGATGCGCGAGGAATGGAAGGGCTCGCGCGCCGGGGTTTACCGGCAGGCCCCCAAGCGACCGTCGCTGTTCGAGCACGAGTACGGCGTGGCCATCCGCGACAGCGAGTGGCAGGCCCTGCGCGATCACGTGGTGCGCTGCCTGCGGAACTTCCACCGGCTGCCCGTGCTGGCCGACATCAAGGGCACCCCGACGGAGCGCTGGGTCTTCATCGAGGACATCGGCTCCTTCCCCTTCGAGGGCACGCGCGTGTTCAGCGCTCCCGACTTCGGGTACTGGAGCCACGCCGACCGCCTGCAGCTCCTGGACTGGAAGACCGGCGGCGGCGGGGAGGGCGCGGGGCTGCAGCTCGGCGGCTACGCGCTCTATGCCCTCGACGTGCTGGGCGTGGACCTGGGGCGCGTGGACCTGCTGGAGGTCAACCTGCGCGAGGGCAAGGTCACCGTCCATCCGTGGGACGCGAGCAGCCTCGATCGGGTTCGCGAGCACATCCGGCTCTCGGTCCGCTCCATGAAGGCCTACCTCAAGGATCCCGAGCGCAATCTCGCCGAGGAGTCGGGCTTCGAGAAGACCGAGGAGCTGCGCATCTGCCGCTGGTGCAATTTCCGGGCGGTGTGCCGCCCCGAGCTGGCGCCCTTCGCCGCCGCCCAGGAGGCCGCCACCTGAAGGCCCTCCTCGTCGATCTCGACGACACCCTGCTCGACTACTCGGGCGGCGTGGACGAGTGCTGGCTCCACGCCTGCGAGGCGCTCGCCGGCCCCGCCGGCATCGACCCGCCCGGCCTCGTGGCCGCGATCGTGGAGACCCGGCGCTGGTTCTGGAGCGACCCGGGCCGCCACCGCACGGAGCGCACGGACATGCTCCGCGCGTGGACCCGCATCACCGCGCACGCGCTCGGCCGGATGGGCCGCGCGGACGAGGCCCTGGCCGCTGACATCGCGGCGGATTTCGCGGACCGCCGCTGGGAGCGCATGACGCTCTTCCCCGGGGTCGTCCCCGCGCTCGAGACCCTCCGCGCCCGCGGCGTCCCGCTGGCCATGGTCACCAACGGGGATGCCAGCCACCAGCGGCGCAAGATCGACCGCCACGGTCTGGAGCGGTTCTTCGACGTGATCGTCGTCGAGGGCGAGATGGGCGTCGGCAAGCCGGAGGAGGTCGTCTACCGCTACGCGCTGTCCAAGCTCGGGGTGAAGGCGGAGGACGCCTGGATGGTCGGCGACAACCTCGAGTGGGACGTGCTGGCTCCCCAGCGCCTGGGCCTCCGGGGCGTGTGGGTCGACGCGCCGGGCCAGGGGCTCCCCAAGTCCTGCTCGGTGGCGCCGCACCGCATCATCCGCGCCTTTCCGGAGCTGCTCGAATAGCTTGGGTGGAAAATTCCGGTGTGCAACACTGTGATTCCACATGGATTTTGATTGGAGGGACTCACCAATGCGCCACCGGACCTTCCTGCCGCTGATCCTGGGTGCTGTCATCCTCTCCACCGGCTGCGCCGCCACTCACCGCGAGTGGGAAGTCTGGCGGGCCCACCCGACGCACTACGCCACGGGTAACCATCTCGCCTTCTCGATGCAGAACATGGTGGGGGCCAGGCCCCAGGTGACGACCGAGCTGATGGACCAGGCCAAGGGCGAGGGCTGGTGGGGGCGGAATACCCCGCTCGTCGCCCCGCGCGCCAATGTGGCCGGGAGATGGGAGGGGACCTGGAGCGGCTATGGCATGTCCCGCATGCTGCGGGGTGGCGTGGCGAAGGCGATGCTGACGGTCGACGGCGGTAGCGGCCAGGGCCGGCTCGTGCTCATGGACGCGCGCATGGCCGAAGGGGTCCCGCTGTCGCTCCGCGAGAACTCGTCGTTCGGCTCGCCCATCGAGCTGTCCGTCTCCGAGACCGACATGTGGGTCAACGGCACCGAGCCGGGCCGGCCGTTCGCGGCCACGTTCACGCTGCAGGGCGATAAGCTGGTCGGCCAGTTCCTGTACACCAGCTCGCCGGTGCGGATCGAGCTGACCCGGATGCCCTGAGGCGACCGCCTCAGGGGGCGGTGGGCTGGACGATGACGGTGCGCAGGACGGCCAAGTAGCGCTGGGCCACGCGCTGCACGTCCGCGGCGGTGACCGCGCGCACCGCCGCCGCGTAGCGATCCAGGAACTCGTAGCCCACCCCGGACTCCTCGTAGGCCGCGAGGTACCACGCCTGGCGGGCGTTCGTGCGGCGGTCCATCGCGAGATTGCCCAGCACGTAGGCCTTGGCCACCCGCAGCTCCTCGGCCGACACCCGCTCCTTCTGCACCCGCTCGAGCTGCGCCCGGAGCGCGGCCTCCGCGCGGGCCACGTTCTCGGGCGCGGTGCCGAGCTGGGCCACGAAGTAGCTGCTGTCGACGCGCGCCGGGTACTGGGCCGCCGTGGTGTAGGCGAGCCCCTGCTTGTCCCGTAGCTCGGAGAAGAACCGCCCCGCCATCCCGCCGCCCAGCACGTTCGCGAGCACCTTGACCGCCGGGTAGTCCGCGTCGGTGAGCGCGGGCGCCAGCGCGCCCATCAGGATCTGCGCCTGCGCGCCGGG
>DATFGS010000621.1:0-3006 GCA_035249225.1 Candidatus Methylomirabilota bacterium
GGACGCTGACGGCAACGAGACGGGTGGGATCGTCCTTCCCGAGATTGCGGTGCCGCTCGCCACGCACACCGGCTGGAACCTGCGGCATCCCGACATCGGCGGCGCCGAGCAGCTGCTGGTCTTCGCGGGCGCCACTCTTCCTCTGGCGCGGAATCGCGCCGAGCGTGAGGCAACCGGCGATCCTCGCTTGTCCGTCGCGGAGCGTTACGCATCGCGCGCCGAGTATCTCGACCGCGTGCGGCAGGCCGCGGAGGCGCTCGCCCGCGAGGGGTACCTGCTGGCGGACGACGTACCGCTCTCCGTCGCCGCGGGCGCGCGCTTCTGGGATCACTTCACCCGCTGAACCGACCGGAGACCCCATGTACGACCTTCTGCTCAAGGGCGGCACCGTGCTCGATCCTTCCTCGAAGCTCGACGGCGAGCAGGACGTGGCGGTGCAGGGGGGCGCGATCGCCCGCATCGCGCCGGACATCGCGGAGACCGAGGCCGCGCGCACCATCGACGTCCGCGGACGGACGGTGGTGCCCGGGCTGATCGACCTGCACGCCCACGTGTTCGAGGGCATCAACCGCACCGGGGTGAACCCGGACCTGGGCGGCGTCTACGCGGGCGTCACCACGATCGTGGACGCGGGCAGCGCGGGCGCGGCCACCTTCGCGGGCTTCCCCCGCCACATCCTGCCCCACTGCCACACCGAGGTGATCCCGTTCCTCCACATCTGCCAGACCGGGCTGGCCACGATGCCGGACATCATCGCGGAGAGCAGCATCAACCTCGACGACACGCTGAAGGTCGTGGACCAGCACAAGCGCCTGATCCGGGGCATCAAGGCGCGCATGGTCTCGCCCGCGCTCGAGATCATGGGCATGGAGATGCCGAAGCTCGCCAAGCGGGCGGCCCGGGAGAGCGGCGTCAAGCTGATGGTGCACATCGGCGACACCGAGAAGCGCTACGACCCGAAGGTGATCCGCTCGCTGCTGCCGATCCTCGAGAAGGGCGACATCCTCACCCACTACTTCACCGCCAACCCGGGCGGCGTGCTCGACGGCAACGGCAAGCTGGTGCCGGAGGTCAAGGAAGCGGCCGACCGCGGGGTGTGGTTCGACACCGCGCACGGGCGCATGAACTTCAGCTTCGACGTGGGAAGGCGCGTGATCGAACAGGGTGTGCTCCCCCACTGCATCAGCACCGATCTGACCGTGCCCGGCCGCGTGATGACCGTGCATAGCATGACCGAGATGATGACGCGCTTTCTGGGTCTGGGCTTCACGCTGCCGCAGGTGGTGACGATGTGCACCGCCAATCCCGCGAAGGCCGCCGGGGTGGACGATCGCCTCGGCAGCCTCGCGGTGGGCCGGCAGGCCGACATCTCGGTGCTCGAGGTCCGCCCGGGCGACTGGATGGTCTACGATGTCCTGGGCGCCGGCCTGCGGGTGGACCGCGCGGTGATCCCGTTCGTGACCGTCAAGAAGGGGCGCGTGTTCACCCCCGACTGGGGCCCGCGCGCGTGGGGCTGGGAGCCGGACCGCGCATTGCCCGCGGGCGGCCCCATCCGGGGAGGATGCTGCTGATGCCGGTCGTGCCGGAGTGGTCGAGCCTCGGCTTCTTCGTGCTCGCGGCGCTGGTGCTGCTGCTGACGCCCGGCCCCGCGGTGCTCTACATCGTCACGCGCAGCATCGACCAGGGCCGGCGCGCGGGCCTCGTCTCGGTGGCGGGCGTGCACGTGGGCACCCTGGCCCACATCTTCGCGGCCGCCGCCGGGATCTCCGCGGTGCTCGCGGCCTCCGCCACCGCGTTCAGCGTCGTGAAGTACCTCGGCGCGGCGTACCTCATCTTCATCGGCGTGCGGCGCCTGCTCGACCGCACCCCGATGGCCGCGGCCTCCCCGGGCGCGCCGCGGCGCCTGCGCCGCGCGTTCCTCGACGGCGTGATCGTCAACGTGCTCAACCCGAAGACCGGCCTCTTCTTCCTGGCTTTCCTGCCCCAGTTCGTGACGGTCTCGCGCGGGCACGTCGGCCAGCAGATCGTGGTGCTGGGCGTGGTCTTCGTGCTGCTGGGCGCGATCACCGACTCGCTCTACGCGATCGGCGCCGGCTCCGCCGCCGGGTGGCTCCGGGGCAGCCCGCGCTTCCTGGCCAGCGAGCGCTGGATCTCGGGCAGCCTCTACATCGGCCTGGGCGTGGCGGCGGCGCTGTCGAGCAACCAGCAGCGGAAGTAGCGGCGCGCTACTGCGGCGCGCGCCGCCGGGGGCGCCGGCGGGTCGGGCGCTTGATTCGCTCCTCGTCGTCCGGCCCGGGGCCCTGCGGCTGGTCGCCCGCGTAGTCGTCGGTGTCCGTGGCGCTCATGGAGGTGCTCGGGAGCAAGACCTGTGCCCGCCTCCCGACGCTCACCAACTGGGCGGGAAGCCCGGGATAGCGGGCACCGCCCGCGGCCGGCCGGGAGACCATGCCCGGTAAGACCTCCTACCCGGAAATTTCCTGCCCGAGCATCCGGGCCCCAGGAGTGGTAAGGTACAGGCCCTGCGCCGACTGACGGAGAGGGCTGAGCGGCGAAGCAGGGAGAGGGTGCCCAGATGACAGGGCCGACGGCCTCGGGGCTGGATCCCCATCACGCACCGAGCATCGAGTGCCTCGAAGTCCGTGAGGCGCTCTCCGCCTCGTCGCGCGGTCTCACGGAGTGGGCCCTCGTGCAAGCGCACGTGGCGCGATGCCCCGACTGCCAGAAGCAGCGGGAGTCTCTCCGGCTCGCGGTCGGCTCCCAGCGGGTTGAATCGTTCCCCGGGGCGATGCTCGCCGCGTCGGTCGCGACCTCGATCGCGCGCGCCCGGGTCCTGATCGCGCGCGCGCCCCACCTGCTGATGCCGCTCCGCTCGTCGTCGGCGACCACTTTCCGGGGGACCGTGCGCGGCGCGCGCGAGGCGGCCGGTGCCCGGGCCACGCGGGTCCTCGGCCTGCTGAGCCGGCTGGGCGCGCTCGCCGCGATCGCGCGGACCGCGTGCGGGCGAGC
>DATFGS010000622.1:0-19248 GCA_035249225.1 Candidatus Methylomirabilota bacterium
CAGCCGCCCAGCATGAACAGGCCCGAGCAGCCGCCGCCGATCACGTGGTCCACCAGCGCAGCCACCGCGCCCGCGTCCGGCGCGCCCCCGTCGTCCAGCGGCGAGATCAGCGGCGGGATGATCCCGTGCAGCTGTCGCTCCCAGTTCCAGTCTCGTGCACTCATATCGGACGAGCATAGCAGAGTGGCCTCGGCGGCCGCCCTGATGTAGGCTCTACCGGGAGGAGGACCCCTCATGTTCGGTCTGAAGAAGCGCGGCTTGCCGTCGGCCGCCGAGGCGCTGCCCGGTCGCCAGGAGCGCATGCCGGTACCCGAGACCCACTTCGTCACCGGAGCCCGTCTCGAGCCGCCCTTCCCGGCCGGCACCGAGCGCGCCGTGTTCGGCATGGGCTGCTTCTGGGGCGAGGAGAAGAAGTTCTGGGTGATCCCGGGCGTCTACTCGACCTCCGTCGGCTACGCAGGCGGCCACACGCCGAACCCGACCTACGAGGAGGTCTGCAGCGGCGCGACCGGCCACGCCGAGGTCGTGCTGGTCGTCTTCGATCCGAGCAAGGTGTCCTACGAGTCCCTGCTGCGCGTCTTCTGGGAGGGCCACGATCCGACGCAGGGCATGCGCCAGGGCAACGACGTCGGGACCCAGTACCGCTCGGCGATCTACTGCTACGGGCCCGCCCAGCAGGAAGCGGCGGAGGCCTCGCGCAACGCGTACCAGGCGGTGCTCGAGAAGGCGGGCTACGGACCGATCACGACGGAGATCCGCCAGGCCCCGGAGTACTACTACGCCGAGGACTATCACCAGCAGTACCTCGCCAAGAACCCCTGGGGCTACTGCGGCGTCGGAGGCACCGGCGTCGCCTGTCCGACGGGCCTGGTGCAGTCCTCCTGAGGATCCGGCCCACTCGATGCGCGTCCCCGCCCGCTCCCGCTGACCCGTGACCGACGACGTCCTGCCGCTCGACGGCCTGCTGGTCGTGGACCTGACCCGCGTGCTCGCCGGCCCCTACTGCACGCGCCTGCTCTCCGACCTGGGCGCCCGCGTCATCAAGATCGAGCGCCCGGTCGAGGGCGACGAGATGCGCCGCAACCCGCACCAGATCGAGGCCGGGCGCGACGATCAGTCCACCTACTTCGCGCGCGTGAACGCGGGCAAGGAGAGCGTGGCGGTGGACCTGAGCCGCCCGGAGGGCCGCGACGTCGTGCTCGGGCTCGCGGGCCACGCCGACGTGTTCATCGAGAACTTCGCGCCCGGGGTGGCCGGCAAGCTCGGCCTGGCCTATGAGCCGGTCCGCGCCGCCAAGCCCGACATCGTCTACTGCTCGATCTCGGGCTTCGGTCAGACCGGGCCCTGGCGGGAGCGCCCCGCCTTCGCCCACATCATCAACGCCGCCTCCGGCATGATGGCGCTCGAGCAGGGCGACGAGGCGGCCCCGCGCGCCTCCAACCTCCAGGCCGCGGACGTCCTGGCCGCCGCCCACGCGATGGGCGCGATCATGGCCGCGCTCTGGCGGCGCGCCCGCACCGGCAAGGGGGCGCACCTCGACGTCTCGATGCTGGAGGCCCTCGTGGGCGCCGACAGCGTCACCTACGCCTCGGTCCTCAACGGCGGCGAGGAGCACGGCAATCCGCGCCCGGGCATGATCGTGCACCGGATCGGCGAGCGCTACATGGCGATGCAGATCGTCGGGGCCCCGCGGCTCTGGCAACGGCTGCTCGGCATCATGAAGCGGCCGGAGCTCGGCGAGGATCCGCGCTTCACCACCGCCTTGGCGCGCCGGCGCCACTGGCGCGAGCTGCGCTCGGTCATCACCGCCTGGCTCGACACCTTCCCCAGCGCGGACGCGGCCCTCTCGGTGCTCGGCGAGGCCCGCATCCCCTGCGCGCCGGTGCTGCGCCCGGCCGAGGTCATCGCCACCGAGCACCTGGCCACGCGCGGCTTCTTCCCGGTGCTCCCCCATCCCGGCCTGGCCTCGCTGCGCGTGACGGCCAGCCCGTATCATCTGGACGGGCGGCCCACCCATCCGCGGGGGCCGGCGGCCTACCACGTGGGCCAGCACACGCGCGGCGTGCTCCGGGACCTGCTCGGCTACAAGGACGCGCGCATCGCGGAGCTCATCGCGGCGGGCATCGTCGAGGGCCCGGCGTGAACTACCGCGAGGAGGCGCTCCAGCGGACCGAGAAGGAGATCCTGGCGGAGAAGGCGGCGACCCTCGGCCGCGCGGGCGAGCGCCTGGAGGCCGCGCTGCGTCTGGCCGCCGAGCTCCACGACGCGCTGCGAGAAGCGCCCGAGGGGGACGCGCGCGCGCGCGAGCGCTATCGCCAGGCGCGCACCCGGGCGCTCGAGGCGCGGCGCATCCTGATCATCCAGCGCGAGGCGATCGGTCTCCGCAATCACCGCCTCGTGGACCAGCAGTTTCCGGAGCCGCCCCGCCTCGACGGCTGATCGAGCAGAAATTTCCCGGTTGTTCTGGGTCTGACGCAACACCGTCGCGGTGCCGCCAGGCTAACTCCCTGATTCTCCGATCGTCGCCGATGGCCTGCCTCTTGCTCCTCTGAGCGTCCGCGGAAGGAGCCAGCCATGACCCGGGCCATCGTGCTGACGTGCACCGTTTTGCTGTGCAGTGGATTTGCCTGGCCACCCGACTACGTCGAGCAGTCGCGGGCGGACGTGACCACGTGCGTGAGCTACGCGCAGCGGACATCGCCGAGCTTCACGGCGTGGGTGCGCGGCGTGGATCTGCAGACCGGCCACGTGGACATCGAGCGCGCCGCCACCGACGATGGGCGAGGCGAGCGGGCATTCTCGCGCTGCCTGCTCGCGGTGCGCCACTGGCGGCTCATCGAACGCAACCTGCCCAAGCCCACCGAGCCGGGCAAGCCCGATCCGGCCACGATGGCCGGAGCAGAGATGGATTCGCTGACCCGCTAGGTAATCGCAGGTCGAACAGAGCAACGGCGCGTGGTAGGCTCCCGCCCATGAAGCTCGGGATCTGCCTGCCCCACTACGGACGCCCCATCGAGCCCTCGCGGCTCGGTCAGATCGCGGCCCGCGCCGAGGAGATGAGCCTCGACTCCATCTGGGTGACGGACCACGTCATCGTGCCGCGCGACGTACCCCTGATCTACCGCAGCGACATGCTGGACCCACTGGCGATGCTGCCGTGGCTGGCCGGCGTCACCGAGCGCATCGCGCTCGGCACCAGCGTGATCGTGCTGCCCTATAGGTCGCCCCTGCCCGTGGCCAAGCTGCTCGCCAGCGTGGACGTGCTCTCGGGCGGCCGCCTCATCGTGGGCGTCGCGGTGGGCTGGGTCGAGGGCGAGTTCGACGCCCTCAACGTCCCCTTCCGGGAGCGCGGCCGCCGTACCGACGAGGCCATCGAGCTCTTCCGCACGGTGTGGACCCAGGAATACCCCGAGATCAAGACCGCCAGCCACACCCTCGCGAACGTCAAGGCCTCGCCCATGCCGCTCCAGAAACCCCGCCCCCCGATCTGGGTCGGCGGCGCCTCCGAAGCGGCCATGCGCCGCGTCGCCCGCCTCGGGGACGGCTGGCACGCCTCGGGCATGCCCCCGTCCACCTTCCGCGCCGGCGCCCTCGCAGTCGCCAACCTGTGGAAGGAAGCCAGGCGCGAAGGCGACCCGCACTTGAGCCTCCGCATCCCGATCCTGATCGACGGCGTCCACCAGGCCGCGGTCGACACCGCTCTGCTTGGCACCCGCCACGTCCTACGCGGCCCGCTCACCAGCATCCTCCGCGAGCTGCGTCAGTACCAGACCGCCGGCTGCGAACACGTCGCCCTCGAGGTCAGCTACAGCACCTACCCCGCGATCCTGGAAACGATCGACATCATCGCGGAAGAGATCCGCCCAGCCTTGGAACAGCAGCGCGAACGCTAGAGGTTCGCAAGAACCACACGGGAAGGCGGCCGCCAGCCGGCCGGCGGGGGGCAGGGGGTCGGTTAACCCGTTCCCCGCCAACGCAAGACAGGAACCAACCCCTTCCCGATTGGGAACTCCTGCCCGCGAGAAGGCGAAACAGCGGGTCGTGGTTAGAGACCCCTTTGCCCCCCGCCGGCCGGCTGGCGGCCGCCGCGTCAGGCACGCAGCTCTTCCAGACCCTTCCAGTCGAAGTCGATGCCGTGCCCAGGACGATCCGGGGCGATGGCGGAGCCGTCCTCGATGCGGAGCGGCGCCGCGATGTAGCGGTCGAGCCCGAAGCCGTGCGCCTCCAGATACGAGCGATTCGGCACCGCGCCGAGCAGGTGCACGGTGACGTCGTGGGCCCCGTGCGAGGTGACGGGCAGGTTGAAGGCCTCGGCGAGGTGGCAGATCTTCATGAACGACGTGACCCCGCCGCAGTTGGTGACGTCGGGCTCGGGGAAGGTCACGCCCCCCGCCGCGATGAGGGCGCGGAACTCGTAGAGCGTGTGGAGGTTCTCACCCGCCGCGATCGGCAGGCCCCCCTCGCGGACGATGCGGACGTGGCCGGGGATGTCGTCCGGGATGGTGGGCTCCTCGAGCCAGACCGGGGCCAGCTCCTGGAGCGCGCGGGCCGCGCGGATGGCGTCGTCCACGCTCCAGCGCATGTTGGCGTCCACCATCAAGGGGAACTCGGGTCCCAGATGCCCGCGCATGGCGCGCACGCGCTCGACGTCGTCGCGGAGCGACGGGCGGCCCACCTTCATCTTGATCGCGCGGAAGCCGCGGGCCAGGTTGTCCTCGGTCTGGCGCAGCAGCGCGTCGAGGGGGAAGTCGAGGTCGATGCCGCCCGCGTAGCAGGGCACGCGCGGGTCGAAGCCGCCCAGCACGCGCCAGAGCGGCGCGCCCTGCCGCCGCGCGCGCAGATCCCACAGCGCGATGTCGACCGCGGAGATTGCGAAGCCCTGGGCGCCGCCGCGCCCGCCGTAGTGGAGCGCCCACCACATGGCCTGCCACAACTCCTCGATGCGCTCGGCCTCGCGGCCGGCCAGGCGGGGCGCCAGGTCGCGGGTGAGGATCGCGTGCACCGCGGCCCCGCCGGTGCCGACCGTGTAGGTGTAGCCCACTCCCTCGGCGCCGTCCTCGTCGCGCAGGCGCACCGTGATCAGCTCGAAGCCCTCGATGACGCCGTGGGTGCTGTCGGAGAGCGCCACCGGCAGCGGAATGCGGTAGTGGTCGGCCCGGATCTCGGACAGGCGCATCAGACCGCGCGCGACTGCTTCCGCGGCCGCGCCGCGGCGAGGAGGCTGCCCACGATGCCCTTGGGCAGGAACACGATGAAGAGCACGAGCAGGACCCCGTAGACGAGGTTGTCCCACCCCACCGCGCGGGTCCCGAACGAGATGCGCAGCACCTCGGCGAGGAGGATGGTGATGATCGCCCCCACGGTGGGCCCGAGCGAGACGTAGATGCCCCCCACCACGACCGCGAACACCATCTGGAGCGAGATGGAGATGCCGCTCACCGTGTCGGGGGAGATGAACATCTGGTACTGGCAGTAGAGCGCGCCGGCCAGCGCGGTCATCACCGCGCTCAGGACCGTGATCTTGAGCTTCTCCGCGGTCACGTGCACCCCCGCCGCCGCCGCCCCGTCCTCGTCCTCCGAGATCGCCTCGAGCGCGTAGCGCATCATGCTGCGGTCCACCCGGTACCACACGTACAGGCCCGCCGCCCAGACCCCGAGCGCGATGAGATACCAGGTGGCCTTCCCGGTGAACTGCATCGCGTACAGCGAGCTGCCGCCCTGGTGCCGCGTCGGGGTGTAGCCGAGCGATCCGCCGGTGTGATCGCGGGTGGCGGTGATCACCTGGAGCACGATGCCGGACAGCGCGAGGGTGACCAGCGCGAAGTAGTGGCCGGTGATGCGGAAGCGGAAGCACGGGTACGCGACCACGAGCGCCAGGACCCCGCCCGCGACCAGGGCGAGCGGGATGCCGATCCAGGGCGTCAGCCCCCCGTGGTTCCACGCCAGCGCGGTCACGTACGCCCCGATGCCCATGAACCCGCCGTGGCCGAGGGAGACGAGGCCGAACCGCCCCATGACCGACCAGGAGGTGTAGGCGAACGACCAGATCAGGATGACGACCAGGAGGTGGAGGTGGTAGGGCTGGTGGTAGACGAACGGCAGCGCGACCAGGCCCGCCCCCGCGATCCAGGCCGGATAGCGGCTCACGACCGGCGCGCCATCAGGCCCTCGGGCCGCACGAACATCATCACGATGAAGAACACGAAGGCGAACACGTAGCCCCACTCGAGATCGAGGTAGAGCCCGCCGAGGGAGATCAGCTCCGCGAAGACGAAGGCGGCGACGAAGCCGCCCCCGAAGTTGCCGAGACCGCCGAGCACGCAGATGAGGAAGGTGATCGGTCCGAACGACAGCCCCACGAACGGATGCACGTCGTACTGGAGCACGAGCAGGCAGGCCGCGAGCCCGGCGAGCCCGCCCCCCAGCGCGGAGGTTATGACGTAGATGCGGCGCGTGTCGACCCCCATCAGGACCATGATCTGCCGGTCCTGGGCGATGGCCCGGATGGCCGCGCCGGTATAGGTCCGGTTCAGGAACAGGAACACCAGGACCATCCCGATCAGGGCCGCCGCGAACGCGAGCAGCCGGGAGTAGCTGATGAACATGCCGGCCAGCTTCAGCACCGGCAGGCGCAGGCCCAGGTTGCGGAACTCGATGCTGAACATCACGGTCGCGGCCGACTGCAGGAAGAAGAGCACCCCGCCGGTGGCCAGAAGCTGGTTGATCGGGGCCGCCCCCAGCAGCGGCGCGATCACGAGCACGTGGAGCGCCACGCCCAGGACCCCGACCCCGGCGATGCAGGCGACCGCCGCGACCAGGAGCGGCCAGTGGTACACCGTGTAGAGGAAGTACATCCCGTACATCCCGAACATGATCAGCTCGGCGTAGCAGATCCAGACCACGTCGATGACCCCGAAGACGAGGTTGAGCCCGAGGGACAGCAGCGCGAGCACGCCGCCCAGCAGCACCCCGTTGATGAGGGCCTCCAGCAGGAAGACGTCGAAGATGGCCATGTCAGACGCCCAGGTAGGCCTCGCGGATCGTCTCGCTCTCGAGCAGCTCGGCCGCGGAGCCGGCCGCGCGAATGCTCCCCGCCTTCAAGAGATACGCCCGGTCCACCACCCGGAGGACCTGGCGCACGTTCTGCTCGACGATCAGCACGTTCAGGCCCCCGGCGCGGATCCGCTTCACGAGGTCGAAGACCTGCTCCACGACGACGGGGGCGAGGCCCGCGGACGGCTCATCCAGCAGGAGGAGCTTCGGGTCCGACATCAGGGCGCGGCCGATCGCGCACATCTGCTGCTCGCCGCCCGACATGGTGCCCGCGAGCTGGCGCCGCCGCTCCCGCAGGCGCGGGAAGAGGTCGTAGACGAAGGCGAGCCGGTCCTGGTACTTCGCGCGCGCGGCGGGCAGGAAGCCGCCCATCCGGAGATTGTCCTCCACGGTCATGCGCGGGAACAGGCGCCGGCTCTCCGGCACGTGCGCGATGCCCACCGCCACGATGCGGTGCGCGGGGGTCGCGACCAGGTCCACCCCCTCCATCGCGATGGAGCCCGCGGTCGGGCGGATCAGCCCCGAGATCACGCGCAGGAGCGTGGTCTTGCCTGCGCCGTTGGGCCCGATCACCCCGACCGCCTCGCCGTCCCGCACTTCCAGCGAGACGTCGAACAGGGCCTGGAAGCCGCCGTACCCCGCGCGGACCGATCGGAGCTCGAGCACGGATCAGGGGCGGCCGGCCGCGACCGCGCGGGCCGCGCCCGACTGGGTGCCGAGGTACACCTCGATCACCCGGGGATCCGCCGCGACCTGTCCCGGCGACCCCTCTGCGATCTTCTCGCCGTGATCGAGGACCATCACGCGGTCCACCACGCGCATCAGGACCCCCATGATGTGCTCGACCCAGATGATGGTGATGCCGAGGTCCTTGCAGATCCGGTGCAGCATCAGCGCGGCCTGATCCATCTCCTGCTCGTCGAGCCCGCTCAGGCTCTCGTCCGCGAGCAGGAGCTTGGGCTCGGTGGCGAGGGCCTTCGCGAGCTCGAGCTTCTTCAGCGCGGCCGCGCCGAGCCCGTCCACCGTCGCGCCTGGGTCCGCGGGCAGGCCTACCAGCCCCAGCGCGCGCTCGGCCGACTCGAAGGCCCGGCGCCGCGAGGCCCGGCCCTGGCCGAAGAAGCCGGCGAGGACGACGTTCTCGAGCAGGGAGAGCCGGCGGAACGGCCGGGGGATCTGGAACGTCCGCCCGATGCCCAGGTTGATGATCCGGTGCGGGGCCTGCCCCGCGATCTCGCGCCCCTGGAAGCGGATGGACCCCGCGTTGGGCGCGAGCGCGCCGGAGAGCAGGTTGAAGATCGTGCTCTTGCCGGAGCCGTTGGGCCCGATCAGCCCGAGGATCTCCCCGGGCTCGACCGTGAACGAGACCTGGTTCACGGCCGTGAAGCCGCCGAAGCGCCGGGTCAGCCCCTCGACGGTCAGCACCGCGCGATCACGCGATAGGCCCCGGCCCTCAGTTGGCCGCGTAGGGCGACGAGGACGGCAACGGCAGCACCGGGTCGCGGAGCTGGAGGCTCTTGGGCCACACCACGTACGGCTTGTCGTCCACGTACTGCACGATGACCGGGAAGGCGCGCTCGTTCTGGCCCGCCATCGGGGCGCCCTCGCCCACGAACTTCACCCCGAAGCCCAGCATGGTGCCGCCCTCGGGCAGGTTCACCTCGAGCGCGGCCTTGCGGAGCGAGTCCGCGTCGACCCCTCCGTACTTCTTGATCGCGCGCGGCAGCACCTCGGTCATGAGCACGTAGGTGTTGCTCGCCGCCATCCCCACGTGGGCGGAGCGGACGCTGGTGCCCGGCCGGGCCTTCTCGTACTCGTCGCCCACCATCTTGATGAGCGGCACCAGCTCCGGCCGGAGCGCCTTCTCGTTGGCGAGCCAGATCGAGATCGGGTCCACGTTGTAGAAGTAGTTCACGTCCTTGCCGAGCGCTTCCTTCAGCTTGTCGTAGACCCCGTAGCCCGCCCCGTGTCCCACCAGCGCGTTGAAGCGCAGGCCCAGCTCCCGCGCCTGGCGCAGGAACAGGGAGATGTCCGGGTTGTAGCCGGTGTGGAAGATGACGTCGGGCCGCGCGCGCTTCAGCTTGGTGACGAGCGGGGCCAGATCGGGCGCGGTCGCCGCGTAGCCCTCCTTCAGCACCACGTTGAAGCCCGCCTTCTTCGCGCCTTCCTCGTTGCCCTTGGAGACGTCGACCCCGTAGGCCCCGTCCTCGTGGATGATCGCGATCCGCAGGTCCTTCGGCTCCTTGCCGAGCTTGGCCTTCGCGTTCTGGGCGATGAAGTCGGTGGACATCAGGCCGAACTGCCGCCCGCTCGGCTGGATCCGGAACACGTACTTGAGATTGCGGTTCTCGAGCACCGCCGAGGAGATGCAGGTGGTGATCCACATGAACTTCTGCAGCTGCTCCACCCGCCCGGCCACCGGCACGCACTGGGCCGAGGAGTAGAAGCCCAGCAGCATGTCCACCTTCTCCTGCTCGATCAGGCGCACCGCCTCGTTGATCGCGATCTCGGGCTTGGACTGCGCGTCCGCGTAGACCGCCTCGATCTTGTAGCCCTCGACCCCGCCCTTCTTGGCGAAGTAGTCGATCATGATCTTGGCGCCGAGCGCGTGCAGATCCGAGCCGCCGCCCGCCAGCGGGCCGGTGTAGTCGAAGATCACCCCGATCTTGAGCTTCTTGGCCTGGGCGTGGACGGGCGGAATCGAGACCCCGGCGGCGAGCAGCCCCGCCAGCACCAGCCCGGAAACCAGCAGGACCCACACGGTCGTTCTACGCACGGACATGGTCATCCTCCCAAGCGACGCGGTCGGGATCGGAGCGTGGGCGGCATTACAAACCGCCGCCCCCGTCTTGTCAAGGACCGGCGAGGACGATCTTGCCGAACTGCCCGGCCTCTTCCATGCGGCGGTGGGCCGCGGCGGCCTCCGCGAGCGGGAAGACCCGGTCCACCACCGGGCGAAGCCCGTCGCGGGCGTAGAGCGCCAGCATGTCCGCGAACTCCGCGGGGCTGCCCATGGTGGTGCCCAGCACCGAGATCTGCCGCCAGAAGATCGAGCGCAGGACGAGCTCGCGCACCGGGCCGGTGGTGGCGCCGTAGGTCGCGATGCGCCCGCCCGCGCGCAGCAGGTCCACCGCGCGGGCGAAGGTCTCGCCGCCCACGCTGTCGATGACCACGTCGGGCCCGCGCCCGCCGGTGAGCGCGAGGATCTCTTTCCCCCAGTCCTGGGTGCGGTAGTTGGCCCCGCCCGCCGCGCCGATCTCGCGGGCCCGGGCCAGCTTGGCGTCGCTCCCCGACGTCACCAGCACGCGGGCCCCGCGGGCCGCCGCGATCTGAAGCGCGAAGGTCGACACCCCGCCGCCGATGCCGGTGACGAGCACGGTTTCCCCCGCCCGCACCTGGGCGCGGCCGACCACCGCGCGGTAGGCGGTGAGGCCGGCGAGCGGGATCGCCGCCGCCTCCTCGAAAGAGAGCGCGGCGGGCTTGGGGTGCACGTTGCGGGCCGGCACCCGGATCTGCTGCGCGTAGGTGCCGTCGTCGGGCAGGCCCAGGATGCGGAACTCCGGCCCCTGGGCGGCGCCGTCGTCGCCCCAGTCGAGGCTCGGATTGATCACCACCGCGCGGCCCATCAGCGCGGGGTCGGCCCCCGCGCCGACCGCCGAGACCTCTCCGGCGCCGTCCGAACCCAGGATGACGCGCCGGCGGAACCCTCCCGCGTACGCGCCGGTACCGCTGCGAATCCACACGTCACGATGATTGAGGGCGGCGGCGCGGAGCCGGACCACGACCTCCCCGGGGCCGGGCGTGGGATCGTCCACGTCCTCCAGCCGCAGGTTCTCGGCCGGGCCCGGCTCGCGCAGAACCGCCGCCCTCATCGCGCGCTACGCCTCGTAGATCTTCTTGAGCTCCAGCTCCGCCCAGTGCACCGCGTCCTCCGCCTTCATGCCCTGCGCGGCCTTGGCGTACATGTCGGTGATGATGTACTTGGTGAAGACCTCGGTGGCCTTGGCGGTCGACGGCCCCGCGTAGCCGAAGAGACGGCTGCTCCGGGCCGCGGTGCGGAACATCTTGAGCGGCTCGTCGACCCGGCCCCACATCGCGTGGTTCTCCCACGCCTTGGTGGCGCCCACGCTATAGGCCTCCTGGGTGAGGAACCACTTCTCGTAGTTCTCCTTCTTGTGCAGCCAGCGGATCAGGTCCTTGGCCAGCTTCTGGTTCTTGCTGTGCTTCATGACCGCGTGCCCGTGGTTCAGGAAGAGCAGGAAGGCCCCCGCCGGGCCGGCCGGGAGCGGGGCGTGGTCGATGTCGGTCCACATCGGCTCGCCCTTGTCGTCCTTGATCTTCTCCTTCTGCCGCTTGGCCACCAGGTAGATGCTGGCCCCGTTGAGCGTGGCGCTGATCTCGCCCGCGTGGAAGGCGCGGTTGTTGTTGGTGTCGTCCCAGGCGAGCCCGCCCTCGTCGCAGGCCTCCTTCCAGAACGCCTGCATGAACTTGACCGCCTCCACCGCGCCCTTGCTGTTGAGCACGACCTTCTTGCCGCTCTGGTCGGTCTCGGCGCCGCCGAACGCCCAGAGCATGGTGTAGGTGAAGACCGGCGCGTCGCCGAAGGTGTGGCCGAGGGTCTGCCCGTAGGGCTTGCCCTTCTTCTTGAGCGCGCCGAACAGCTTGCGGGCCTCGTCCCACGTCTTCGGATACTGGCTCGCTCCGGCCTCCTTGAGCCACGACTTCCGGTAGGCGACCGCGTTGCCCACGATCGAGTGCGGCACCGCGAGCCACTTGCCGCCGACCTGCATAGAGGGCGGGTAGATATCGTAGAAGCCGCCCTCCGCCTTGCTCACCTCGCCGGCCACGTCGCTCACGTCCACCACCGCGTTCTGGTAGAGGTGCGCCCAGTTGTACTGGAACACGAAGATGTCGGCGCCGGAGCCGGACTGGATCGCGGCGGTGATGCGCGGCTGCAGGTCGTTGGCGTTGATCGTCTCCAGCACGACCTCGGCACCCAGGGCCTTGGAGGCCTCCGGCATCTGCCGCTTCAGCTCCACGTCGGACTCGGGCACGAAGTCCACCCAGCGCACCCAGTGCAGCTTGGTCCCCTGCGCGAAGGCGGGGGCCCGGCGCGCGGCCAGGATGCCCTCGATGCCGCCCGCGACCGCGGCGGCCGCGCCGGCGGTCTTGAGGAAGGCGCGGCGCCCGACCGGCGTCGCGCTCACCGATTCGTTGCTCTCTTCGTGATCAGCCATGCTGAGTCCTCCTTGACTGGGAATGTTGGGACTGGGATGGGGGTTGGCCTACCGGAGCACGCCGGCGCCCTGGAGCGCCGCCTGGATCGCCGCGGCCTGGGCCGGCGAGGTGGCCGGCATGGGCGCGCGCGGCACGCCGGCAGGTCGGCCCGTGAGGGCCTGACAGTGCTTCACGTTCGCGGGCAGATTGTCGTGGAAGATCGCGTTCCAGATCGGCAGCAGCTTGCCGTGCAGCGCCAGCGCCTGCTTGTGATCGCCCGCCTGCACCGCGTCCCAGAGCTGCACGCAGAGCGCGGGCACCGCGGTGAGGATCGCCGCGATCGCGCCGTGGGCGCCCAGGATGAACGAGGGATAGAGCAGCGCGTCCACCGCGGTCATGATGCGGGCATCGTCGCCCACCAGCAGCAACAAATCGGCGAGCAGCTTCATGTCGCCCGCGCTCTGCTTGACCCCGATCACGCCGGGCACCGCCCCGATGATCCGGGCCAGGAGCTGGGGCGAGAGATACGTCCACGGCACCACGTTGTAGATGATGATCGGCATGCCGGTCCGGCTCGCCAGGGTATCGAAGTGGCGCACCATCGCGTCGTCGTCCGGGCGGAACAGGTAGTGCACCGGCGTCACCTGGAGCGCGGCCACGCCCAGGTCTCGCACCGCCAGCCCCCGCTCCACCGCGGAGGCTGTGCTATCGGTGATGATGCCGGTGATCACCGGCACGCGCCCCCGCACCTCCTCGACCACCGCGGCGGTGATACGGCGCATCTCGTCGGTGGAGAGCACGTGGCCCTCGCCGGTACTGCCGGTCACCGCGAGGCCGTGCACCCGCGCGGTCTCGACCATGAAGCGCGCGTCCGCGCGCAGGGCCGCCTCGTCGATCGTGTCGTCGGGGCGGAACGGGGTGGTCATCGGAGGGACGATGCCGAAGATCCGGTCGGACTTCATCGTGTGCGTCCTCTCTTGTCCAGTGGAACAACCGCGGCGCCGCCCCGGTTCCCCCGACCGCCGCGAGGCGGGGGAGCCGGGGCGGGGCGATCGTGGGCTAGACGACCAGGCGATCGTACATGCCCTGGACGTCGGCGGCGTGGAAGCGTGCCACGTGATTGGTCGGAGGCAGCGCCTCCGTGTAGAAGAACTCGGGCAGCTCGTCGTCCTTGGCGGTGAAGCCGGCCCGCTTGTTGAACTCGTGCTCCAGCTTGAGGGTCTGCCGGCCGAGGGCGTCGAAGAACGCCGGGGTGAGGCTGGTGCCGTGGGCCGAGTTGATGGCGTCGGTGATGAACTCGACGTTCGGGGTGGTCACGCTCATCCCGAAGATGCAGAGGCCGAGCGAGTCGTTGGCCGCGATGCGCGCCTGGTGGGCCGCGCTCTGCTCCACGATCGCGGGCGCCTGCATGTCGCGGGTCTTGAGCCGCGGCAGGTTGCCCGCGGTGTGGTCGGCGCCCTGGGCGGTGGCCATCATGGTGATACCGGTCGCCTCGACCACGCGCGGATCGTAGGCGCTGATCGCCTGTTTCTTGATGACCGGCACCCGCTTGACCTTGTAGTGCTCACCCACCCGCCAGGTCCCCTGGGCCCAGATGCGGCCCTTCTCGGAGCCCCTCCGGATCTCGGCCAGGCAGTCGGCCATGAAGCGCACGTCGCCGAACGCGCCCAGCCCCGCCTCCATCAACACCGCGATCATGGCCCCGAGCTCGATGGTATCGACGCCCAGGTCGTTGGCGATGTAGTTCATCTGAGCGAGGTCGTCGGGGTCGCTCAGACCGCAGTTGGTGCCGAGCAGCCCGAGCGTCTCGTACTCCACCGGCGAGACCACTTCCTTGCCGTCCTTGTCGGCGTAGATGTTGCTGCACTGGATCACGCAGCCGGGCATGCAGGCGTGGGTGTGCTCGCCCCCGCGCGAGACGTTGAGCTGGCTGATGTACTCGCCGCCCATCTTGAACTTCTCGCCCTTGGAGACATCCACCTGCTGGCCCGCGCTGAAGTTGCGAACCGGCAGGCCGCCCAGGGTGTTCTGGAGATCCGCCATGCCCATCGTGCCGACCTTGGCGTAGAAGTTGGTTACCAGCGAGTCGGCCTGCAGCATCTTGGCGTAGTTCTTGATCGCCGCGTTGACCTTCTTCGGATCGGAGAACGGCGGGATCTTGTCGAGATCCACCACCACCGCCTTGACCTTCTTCGCCCCCATCACCGCGCCCACCCCGCCACGCGCGGACAGTCGAGCGGGGCGGCCGTCCTTGTCGCTGAAGGAGATGCCCGCGATCAGGCCCTGGTACTCGCCGACCGGCCCGCAGAGCCCGATCGTGACCTTCTTGCCGTACTTGGCGTGCAGCATGTTCTGAGCCTCGAAGTTGCCTTTGCCCAGGTACGGTGCCGCGTCGTCGAACTCGATGGTCCCGTCCTTCTTGAAGTGGATGACCACCCAGGTCGGGGAGGCGTCGAGGAGCGTGAACCCGGCGATCTTCTGCTGGCCGAGCCCGTAGCTGAAGCTGCCGCCCCCGTTGGCCTCCTTGACGCCGCCGGTGAGCGGGCTCTTGCAGCCGACGCTGGTGCGGTTGGCATTCGAGAAGCTGGTGCCCGCGAAGGGACCGGCCGAGAAGATCAGCGGGTTGGCCGGCGAGAGCGGGTCCACCGTCGCGGCGCCCAGCTCGAGCAGGGTCTTGGCGATGAAGTACCGGCCGGCCTTCACGATGTCCTCGCCTTCCAGCTCGCGCTTGGTGATGCTCCGGTCGCTCAGGCGGATGTCGTAGTAGATGCGCATGGCTCGCTCCTTGTCGGTCAGGATGATGGGGGCTTGGCTTGCGGCTGCAGCTCGGCGCCGGTGGCCTCGGTCGCGCCCGGCTCGACCAGCTCGATCGTCTCCGCGGGCGGCATCTGCGACGCCTCGAGCGGGCGCCGGGCCCGGAAGCGGATCTGGGGCAGGCGGCCCACCGCCTGGCGGAGCGCCTGCTCCCAGCGCATGCCGATCTTGATGAGGTCGGGGTCGCCCGCGGGGAACCGGCGCAGGCGGGTGATCTCGAGCTCGTCCACCTCGTAGGCAAGCAGGTCCACCGGCGGTCCCACCGTCACGTTCGAGCGCATCGTGGAGTCGAGCGAGAGCAGTGCGTACTTCGCCGCCTCCTCGAGCGTGGTGCGCTCGAAGCGGATGCCGCGGTCGAGGATCGGCCGGCCGTACTTGGTCTCGCCGATCTGCAGATACGGCGAGTCCTCGCTCGCCTGCAGCGGGTTGCCCTGCGGGTAGACGATGAAGAGCCCGGGCGACTCCCCCCGCACCTGCCCGCCCAGCACCAGGTTCACGTTGAACTTGAAGTCGTCGCGCTCGAGGGCGTCGCGGTCCATGTCGGAGACGCGGCGCACCTGCTCGCCGATGATGCGGGCCGCGTCGTAGAGGGACGGCGCCTGCGCCAGCCCCCGGCCCTGGTCGAAGTCGCGCTGGAGCAGGGTGATGATGGACTGGGTGCAGGAGAGGCTGCCGCTGCTGAGCAGGATGAACACGCGCTCGCCCGGCTGGACGAAGGTGTGCATCTTGCGCGCGACGTTGACCTGGTCGTGGCCCGCGTTGGTCCGGGAATCCGACGCCATGACCAGACCGGACTTGGTCCAGATCCCGACACAGTAGGTCATGGCGCGCCTGCCGAGCGAAGGGGCCCTGCTCCGATTCTGGGCATCCGGGGAGGTATGTTACCAGAACCGGCCGCGATGCGATTGACCGGCCCACCCGCGGGGATTACCGTGGCCTCATGCGGATCCGCATCGGGCACGAGCTGGTCTTCGAGGTGCCCCAGCCCACCACGATGCAGCTCATGCTCTACGTCCGTCCGGAGGTGGCGCGCTCGCTGGAGCAGCCCGAGGGGCTCGTGGTGGAGCCCGCGATTGCCGTCGAGAGCTTCGTGGACTGGTTCGGCAACCGCGCCGCGCGGGTGATGCTTCCCGCGGGAACCTCGCGCATCCGCTACGACAACGTGGCGACGGTCGGCGGAGCGCCCGAGCCCACCATCGAGGGCCTGCCCCTCGTCCCGGTGGGGGCGCTGCCCCCCGAGGGCCTCCGCTACCTGCTCGCGAGCCGCTACTGCGAGGTGGACCGGATGACCGCCATCGCCTGGGATCTCTTCGGCAAGACCCCCGAGACGTGGGAGCGCGTGCAGACGGTGGTGGACTGGGTGCACAAGCACGTGACCTTCGGCTACCAGTACTCGCGGCCCACCAAGACCGCCTTCGACGTCTTCACCGAGCGGCAGGGCGTCTGCCGCGACTTCCAGCACCTCGCGATCACGATCCTGCGCGCGCTCAACATCCCGGCCCGCTACGCCACCGGCTACCTGGGCGACATCGGCGTGCCCCCGGATCCCAACCCGATGGACTTCTCTGCCTGGTTCGAGGTCTACCTGGGCGAGGGCTGGCACACGCTGGACGCCCGTCACAACGAGCCGCGCATCGGGCGCGTGCTGATGGGCCGCGGCCGCGACGCGGTGGACGTGGCGCTGACCACCTCGTTCGGCAACACCACCCTGACGAAGTTCACGGTGTGGACCCACGCCGTGTGAAGGGGTCACGGTGGCAACGATACCCACGGTGATACCGACCCCCGAGGGGTCCTTTACCGCGGACGTCGCCGGCCCCGCGGACGGTCCGCTGGTCCTCCTGCTCCACGGCTATCCGCAGACGCGCCACACGTGGCGCCACCAGGTCCCCGCCCTGGGCGCGGCCGGCTATCGCGCGGTGGCGCCGGACCAGCGGGGCTACTCTCCCGGGGTGCGGCCGGATCCCGCCAAGGGACTCGACGCCTACGCGGTCGATCGGCTGGTCCAGGACGTCCTCGACCTGGCCGCCGCCGCCGCCGGGCCCGGCGCGCGGTTCCACCTGGTCGGCCACGACTGGGGCGGGCACGTGAGCTGGGTCACCGCGTACCGCCATCCCGCCCTGCTCCGCTCGCTGACCATCCTGTCGCGCCCGCACCCCGCGGCCTTCCGCCGCGCGTTCAAGGAGGACGCCGACGGGCAGCGGCATCGCTCGCGCCACCACAAGGCCTTCCACGATCCGACCACCGGCCCCCGGCTCCTCGAGGACGGGGCGCGCCGGCTGCGGGCCCGGCTCGGCGATCAGGGCGTCCCGGAGGCCGCGATGGCCGAGTACCTCTCGGTGCTCGGCGAGCCCGCGGCCCTCGAGGCCGCGCTGGCCTGGTACCGGGCGGCGGGGTCCCTCACCGCGGTGGAGGTGGGGCCCGTCACGGTCCCGACGCTGTATTTCTGGGGGGACGCGGACGCCACCGTCGGCCCCTCGGCGGCCCGCTTCACCGCCGAGCTCGTCACCGGCCCCTACCGGCTGGAGGTGCTGCCCGGTATCGGCCACTTCGTCACCGACCAGGACCCGGAAACGGTCACCCGCGGGCTCCTCTCCCACCTCGCCCGCCATCGGTGATATTCTCTCTGCGGTCGGGCGCCGCAGCGCAGGGGTGCCGACAACGGAGGATTTCATCGTGGCGAAAGACCTCAAGATCTGGATGAACGGGCGGCTCGTGGACCAGGCCGAGGCCGTCCTGCCCGTGAACAGCGCGGCCGTGTTCTACGCGACCAACGTGTTCGAGGGGCTGCGGGCGTACTGGAACGAGGCCGACGGCGAGGTCTACTGCTTCCGCCTCGGCGAGCACTTCGCGCGCCTGCGCGAGTCCATGAAGATGATGCGCTTCACGGTCCCGTACACCGACATGGACCTCTACGAGGCGGTGCGGGAGGTCCTCCGGGGCAACGACATCCACGAGGACGTCCACATGCACCTGGTGGCCTACGTGGCCGCCCCCGGGCTCGACTCGACCACCCCGACCGGGCTGTACATCAACCCGCGTCGCCGGGCCCGCATCACCGAGGGTAACGGGCTGCGCTGCTGCATCACCTCCTGGCAGCGCACCAGCGACAACGCGATCCCGATCCGGCTCAAGTGCGGCGCCAACTACCAGAACGGCCGCCTCGCCACGCTGCAGGCCAAGGCGGACGGCTACGACGCGCCGATCTTCCTGAATCAGCACGGCACGGTGGCGGAGGGCTCGGGGGCGACGTTCTTCATGGTGCGCCGCGGCCAGCTGGTGACGCCTCCCATCACCAGCGACATCCTCGAGTCCATCACCCGGACCACCCTGATCGACGCGGTGGCCCCGGCGCTGGGCATGGAGGTCGCGGAGCGCGACATCGCCCGCACCGAGCTGTACGTGGCCGACGAGGCCTTCTTCTGCGGCAGCGGCTACGAGATCACCCCGATCCTCTCGGTGGACAAGTTCCCGCTCGGTGACGGCGGCGTCGGCCCCATCACCCAGCGGCTCCTCACCGCCTACATGAACGTGGTGCGGGGCACCGACCGCCGCTTCCCCGAGTGGCGGATGCCGGTCTACAAGCCCGTCACCGTCTGATCTTGCGCCCCGTCCTCCCTCTCCCCCGTCGAGGGGGAGAGGGCAGGGGGAGGGGTTCCGACCAAGCACTCCCGAAGGAGATCCGCTCATGCCCTACGCCGCGCGTGTCCTCGCGCTTCTCCTGATCTGGTGTGGCTTCACCGCGCTCCCCGCCGCCGCGCAGGCCCCCGCCCCCGCGGTCCGCGAGGGCAAGCCGGGCGGCGTGCTCCGGGCGGTGCTGCGCGAGGACCTGCCCCAGGGGTTCTCGATCCACGAGTCCGCGACCAACTCGGTCACGTGGCCGGCGATGCCCTGCTACAGCAACCTGGTCGTCTACGACCAGACCAAGCGGCTCGGACGCATGGAGACGATCGTCCCCGAGCTGGCCGAGAAGTGGTCGTGGCAGGACAACTATCGAAACCTCGTGTTCTTCCTCAGGAAAGACGTCAAGTGGCACGACGGGCAGCCCTTCACCTCCAAGGACGTGAAGTTCACCTTCGACACGGTGCGCGAGGCCGCCGACGCGCCCGCGAAGCTGCGGATCAATCCGAGAAAAGAGTGGTACGCCAACGTGGACGCGGTGGAGGC
>DATFGS010000623.1:0-6636 GCA_035249225.1 Candidatus Methylomirabilota bacterium
CATAATCCCGGCCATGAGCGATCTTGAGCACGAGCTGCGCCGCCGCGTCGAAGGCGACGTCCGCTTCGACCACTACTCCCGCCTGCTCTACTCGACGGACGCCTCCATGTACCAGATGGAGCCGATGGGCGTGGTGATCCCGCGTCACGCCGACGACGTGCAGGCCGCGATCGAGGTCGCGAACCAGCTCGGCGCGCCGCTCCTGCCGCGGGGCGGCGGTACCTCGCTGACCGGGCAGACCGTGAACCACGCGGTGGTGCTCGACTTCTCGCGTCACATGGGCAACGTGCTCGAGGTGAACCGGGAGGAGCTGTGGGCGCGGGTGCAGCCCGGGCTCGTGCAGGACGAGCTGAACCACCACGTGCGGTCCATGGGGCTGCTCTTCGGGCCCGACACCTCTACCTCGAACCGCGCCACCATCGGCGGGATGCTCGGCAACAACTCGGGCGGCTCGCACTCCATCGCCTACGGCCTCACCGTCGAGCACGTGATCGAGATGACCACGATCCTGGCCGACGGCAGCCGCGCGGTGTTCGGGGAGGTGACGCCCGCGCAGTTCGCGGCCAAGATGCGGCTGCCCGGTCTCGAGGGGCAGATCTACCGGGAGGTCGACCGCATCCGGACGCGGTACGACGCGGAGATCCGCACGAAGTACCCCCGCCACTGGCGCCGGGTCTGCGGCTACAACCTGGACGAGCTGGTGAAGGACAGGCCGCTCAACATGGCCCGGCTCATCGTGGGCTCGGAGGGCACCTTCGTCACGGTGGTCGAGGCCAAGATGCGCCTGGTCAAGAAGCCGAAGGCCACCGCGGTGGACGTGATCCACTACCACGACATGCAGGAGGCGCTCGAGTCCTCCCAGGCCATTCTCGAGACGGGGCCGTACGCGGTCGAGCTCACCGACAAGATGATCCTCGACCTGGCCCGGATGAACATCGAGCAGGCCGGCCGCATGGGCTTCGTGCAGGGCGACCCCGCCGCGATCCTGATGGTGGAGTACGCGGGGGAGACCGAGCAGGAGGTCAAGGCCAAGGTCGCGGACCTGGAGGCGCGGCGGACGCGCGGCCGCTTCGGCTATGCCTCGCACATCGCCACCGACTCGGCCGAGCAGCAGTCGATCTGGAAGCTCCGCAAGGCCGGCCTCGGCCTGCTGCTGGGCACCCGCGGCGAGTCCAAGCCGATCGCGTTCATCGAGGACACCGCGGTGGACCCGAAGCACCTGCCCGAGTTCGTGCCGCGCTTCACCGAGATCATGGCCAAGCACGGGGCGGACGCCGCCTACTATGGCCACTGCTCGGTGGGGTGCCTGCACATCCGCCCGCTCATCAATCTGAAGACCGAGCGCGGCCTGGAGCAGGTCCGGGTCATGGCCGAGGAGATCTTCGACCTCGTGCTCTCCTTCGGGGGGGCGATCTCGAGCGAGCACGGCGACGGGCGGGCCCGCAGCCCATTCCTGGAACGGGTCTTCGGACCGGTCATGTTCCAGGCGTTCCGGGAGACCAAGGCCGCCTTCGATCCGCGCGGGCTGATGAACCCGGGCAACATCGTGGGGAGCCCGGGCGTCACCGAGCACCTCCGCTACGGGGCCAGGTACAAGACGTGGGAGCCCAAGACCCTCCTCGACTTCTCGGTGCAGGGCGGGTTCGCGGCCGCGGTCGAGATGTGCAACGGCGTCGGGGTCTGCCGCAAGAAGCTCGAGGGCACGATGTGCCCGTCCTACATGGCGACCCGGGACGAGGAGCACAGCACCCGCGGCCGCGCCAACGCGCTGCGGGCGGTGTTGTCGGGCCAGGTGCCCGCGACGGACTTCGCGGGCAAGCGGCTCTACGAGGTGATGGATCTGTGTCTCGAGTGCAAGGGCTGCAAGGCGGAATGCCCGTCCAACGTGGACATGGCCAAGATGAAGTACGAGTTCCTGCACCACTACCACGCGGTCAACGGCCTGCCCCTGCGCAACCGCCTGTTCGGCCACATCGCGCGCCTGTCCTGGCTGGGCTCGCGGCTGGCCCCGATCTCCAACTGGATCGCGCGCTCGTGGCCGAACCGGCTGCTGATGGAGCGGATCGCGGGCATCGACCGGCGGCGGCCGCTGCCCGCGTTCGCGCGCGAGACGTTCACCGACTGGTTCGACGGGCGGCGCGCTCCCGCGGAGGCGCCCCGCGGCGACGTGGTGCTCTTCCACGACACCTTCATCACCTACAACGCGCCGGAGATCGGGCGGGCCGCGGTGGAGCTGCTGGAGACGGCCGGCTACCGGGTCCAGCTCGTGGACAAGAAGTGCTGCGGCCGACCGCTCATCTCCAAGGGAATGCTGGACGAGGCCAAGGCGCACGCCGAGTGGAACGTGGCGCGCCTGCTCCCCTGGGTGGACCGGGGCGCGGCCATCGTCGGGCTCGAGCCCTCGTGCCTGCTTACCCTGCGGGACGAGACGGTGGAGCTTGTGCGCACCGACGAGGCGCGGCGCGTGGCCGCCTCCGCCTTCCTCCTGGAGGAGTTCCTGCTGCGCGAGCGCGCGCGGGGCCTCACGCTGCCCTTCGTCGCCAACGGCCACGCGCGCAAGCAGGCGCTGCTCCACGGCCACTGCCACCAGAAGGCGATGGTCGGCACCGCGCCCACGGTGGCCGCGCTTCGGTGGGCCGGCTACGAGGTGGCCGAGGTGGATTCGGGCTGCTGCGGCATGGCCGGGTCCTTCGGCTTCGAGCGCGAGCACTACGACGTCTCGGTGACGCTGGGCAACCGGCGTCTCGCCCCCGCGGTGAAGTCGGCGGCGGCCGAGACCGAGATCGTGGCGCCCGGCGTGTCCTGCCGTCAGCAGATCGAGCACCTGGCGGGCCGCCGCGCCAAGCACCCCGCCCAGATCCTGCGCGAAGCGCTCCGCTCCTGAGCCCGGCGTCCCGCCGGCGCCGGCCGTTCCCGCGATGGACAACCTGACGCTCAAGCTCGTGGTGACACCCGCGCTGATCGGGGCCGCCACGCTCGCGGGGCGGCGCTGGGGCCAGTCGGTCGGCGGCTGGCTTGTGGGGCTGCCCCTCACCACCGGCCCGGTCGCGTTCTTCATCGCGCTCGACCAGGGCGAGGCCTTCGCGGCGGCCGCGGTGGTGGGCTCGCTGGCGGGTGCGGTGGCCGAGGTGGCGTTCAGCCTCGCGTACGGCTGGAGCGCGCTCCGGCGCCCGTGGCCGCCGGCCCTGCTGGCCGGCACCGTGGCCTACGCCGCGGTCGCAGCGCTCGTGCAGGGCCTGGCGCTCGGGGCCGTCGCCCTGTTCGCGCTGGTGATCGTCGCGCTCGCGCTCTCGCTCCGGCTGATGCCGCGGGACGCCCCCGGCTCCGCGCCGGTGGCCGCGCCGCGCTGGGACCTGCCCGCGCGCATGGTGCTCGCGACCGCCGTGGTGCTCGTGCTCACCGCGCTCGCGCCGCGGCTCGGGGCCCGGTGGAG
The DNA here is from genome assembly GCA_035249225.1 of Candidatus Methylomirabilota bacterium. Classification (GTDB taxonomy): domain Bacteria; phylum Methylomirabilota; class Methylomirabilia; order Rokubacteriales; family CSP1-6; genus CAMLFJ01. The sequence continues at coordinate 3,434 of DATFGS010000623.1, forward strand.
CGGGCTGCTCGCGACCTATCCGCTGTTCGCGGCCATCCTGACCGCGTTCGGCCACCGGCTCCAGGGCGCGGGCGCGGCGATCGGCGTGCTGCGCGGCCTGCTCTTCGGCCTGTTCTCGTTCGCCGGCTTCTGCCTCGTGCTGGCCCTGGGCCTGGTCCCGCTCGGGATCGCGGGCGCGTTCCTGGCCGCGATCGCGGTCGCCCTCCTCGCGCAGGGGGTCTCGCTGTGGCGCCTCCGGGGGCCGGGCGGCTCCGGCCCCTCTTGACTCGGACCGGTGGTCACCCCTAGATAGTCCCGGCGTCACTCGTCCGGCACCCCGACCAAGGAGACTCGCATGAGAGCGTCCGTCTACGAAGGCTCCCGCACCTTCCGCACCGCGCCCGCGACGCGCCCCACGCGCGCCCAGGACCAGGCGCTCCTCCGGGTGCTGCGCGCGGGCATCTGCGGCACCGACCTGCACATCTTCCAGGGGCACCTGGATCACCGCATCCCGAAGGGCGGCATCATCGGGCACGAGACCTTCGCGGAGGTGGTCGAGGCGCCGGCGGGCAGCGGCTTCGGGCCGGGGGATCGCGTCGTGGTGGAGCCGATCCACGCCTGCGGGGAGTGCCGCGCGTGCCGGATGGGCGGCTACTATCTCTGCTACAAGCTCAAGATCTACGGGGTGGAGCTGCCGGGCGGCATGCAGGACTACTGGACGGTGGAGGCCAGGCGGATGCTCCACGTGCCGGCCTCGCTCGGCGACGACCAGGCCGCCATGATCGAGCCGCTCGCGGTGGCCACGCACGACGTGCGGCGCGCGGCGGTCAAGCCGGGCGACTCGGTGCTGGTGCTGGGCGGCGGGCCCATCGGGGCTCTCATCGCGATGGTGTCACGCCACCGCGGCGCGCGCGTCATCGTGAGCGAGGTCAATCCGTACCGCATCGAGCTGCTGCGCGGGCTGGGCCTCGAGGTGATCGGGATGGACGCCGATCCGGTGCGCTTCGTCAACGAGTGGACCGAGGGGCAGGGGGTGGACGTGGCGTTCGAGGTCACCGGCCATCCCGCCGCGGCGCGTGTGATGACCGAGACCGTGCGCGTGTGGGGCACCGTGAGCATCGTCGCCATCCACTCGGAGCCCATCCCGGTGAACCTCTACCCGATGTTCGCGCGCGAGGTCACCATGCACGGCAGCCGCCTCTACAACCGCGAGGACTGGGAAGAGGCTATCCGCCTCGCCGCCTCCGGCGCGGTGACGCTCTCGCCGCTGGTGAGCCGGAAGATCCCGCTCGAGGGCCTGCAGGAAGGGATGGAAGAAGCGCTGCGGGGCGGGCCGGTGATGAAGGTGCTGGTCGACCTGACCGCGTGAGGGAGCCCCCTCACCACCCGACCCCTCACCCTGCCCTCTCTCCAGCGGGGGAGAGGGTCAAGAGGAGAGGGCGGGGTGAGGGCGTGTTCTCGATTCGGCGCTACTTGTCCTTGATGGCGGCCTGGACCTTGGCCACCATGTCCGGCGGGATCGCGGCGAGCCCGTGATCCTTCTTCGCGTGCTCGGCCCCCTTGGCCATCACCTCGGCCACGTCCTTGCCTTCCAGGACCGCGCTGCAGCCCGGCATCAGATCACCACAACGAAGAACCTTGGCCATGACTGGATCCTCCCGGAGCGTTCGGTGAACGCGTTGAGGTCGACGACGCTCCCAAGGCTACCCCGGTTGCCGTCCGTCCGCCACCCCGACGACGGCGGCCCGCCTAGCGCCCGGGCGAGACGACCAGGTTGCCCGGCTTGCCCGCCAGAAAGTTCTCGATGTTGGCGACCGCGGCGAGGAGCCCATCGCGGATCACCTCGGGGGTCTGGCCCGCGTTGTGGGGCGAGAGCACCACGTTCGGGAGCGTCAGGATCGGGTCGTCGGGGGCGAGCGGCTCCTGGTGGAACACGTCGAGGCCGGCGCCGAGGAGCTTGCGCTCGCGCAGGGCGGCGAGCAGCGCGTCCCGGTCCACCAGCGCGCCCCGGCCGGTGTTGACCAGGATCGCGGTGGGCTTCATCATCGCGAGCTCCTTGCGGCCGATGAAGTTGCGGGTCTCGGTGGTCAGGCGCACGTGGAGGCTGATCGCGTCCGCCCTCGCGAGGATCTCCTCCTTGGAGGCGGGCGTCGCGCCGGTCTTGCGGATGCGCGCCTCGTCGCCGAGCGCGCTCCAGCCGAGCACGTTCATGCCGATGCCCCGGGCGATGGTGGCGAGCCGCCCGCCGATCGCGCCCATGCCGAAGACGCCGAGCGTCTTGCCGAGCGCCTGGGTCAGCATCTCGCGGGGCCAGCGCCCCTGGCGCATCTCCGCGTCGAGGGTGAGGATCCGGCGTCCCACCACCAGCATCAGGGTGAGCGCGTGCTCGGCGACCGCGAACGCGTTGATGCCCGGGGTGTTGCAGACGGTGACGCCGCGCATGCCGGCCGCGTTCAGGTCGATGTTGTCGGTGCCGGTGCCCCAGACCGAGACGATCTTGAGCCGGGGACAGGCCTGGAACACCGCCTCGCTGAACCGGGCGTGGGCGCGGATGTTGAGCGCGGCCTGCGCGTCGCCGATGCGGCGGATCAGCTCGACCTCCTGGTCGGCGCCACGCTCGGTGTACACGCGCACGGTGCCCAGGCGCTTCGCCCGCTGATGCGCCTCGCTACCGTCGAAGACGGAGGGGAAGTCGTCCGGGGCGACGATCACGCAGCCGCCCCCGCGAACACCGCCTGCGCGGCGGACACGCCCGCCCCCGCCTCGCTCCGGTAGCCGAGGTCGCGCAGGGTCATCTCGATCGCGGAGAGCGTGGGCAGCACGTACATCGGGCTCGAGGTGATCCCCATGTGCCCGACCCGTAGCGTGCTCGTGCGGATCTTGTCGAGCCCGGTGCCGATCAGGATGCCGTAGCGGTCGCGCATGTGGGTCACCACCGCGGCCGGATCGATCCCGTCCGGCGTCTTGAAGCACGAGACCGTGTTGGACATCAACGACGCGTCGGGGAACATCTGCAGGCGCATCGCCTCGACGCCGGCCCGGAACGCCCGGCCCGCGGCCGCGTGACGGCGGAAGCGGTGGGGGAGGCCCTCTTCCAGGACGAGACGGGCGGCGGTTCCCAGGGCCTGGGTCAGGTGAGTCGGGATCGAGACCGGCTGCCGGCGCGGGCTGCCGTCCGGGATGTGTCCGCCGCGGGAGGTGGGAATCCAGTTCTCCTTCCAGCG
>DATFGS010000624.1:0-2276 GCA_035249225.1 Candidatus Methylomirabilota bacterium
GGCGGCCGCGAGTGCCTCGAGCGGCTCGTCGGGATCTACGGCCGGTACGATGTCTTCGCCGAGCTGCAGCGTCACCTGACCCGCCCGGAGGAGGCGCGCAACGAGTGGCTGCGCGCGGAGGCCGCGCGGCTGCGCCTGGCCCCGCTCGCCACCAACGAGCCCCGGCTGATCGCGCGCGGGGACCGCCCGCTGCTCGACGTGCTCACGTGCATCCGCGAGCACACCACGCTCGAGGCCGCGGGCCGGCTGCTCGCGCGCAACAGCGAGCACTTCATGAAGAGCGGTCCGGTGATGGAGCGGCTCTTCGCGGACTGTCCCGAGGCGGTGGCCAATACCGGCGAGCTGGCGCTCCGCCTCGGCTTCACGTTGAAGGACCTGGGCTACCGCTTCCCCGAGTACCCGCTGCCCCGCGGCGAGACGCCGCTCGGCTTCCTGCGCGCGCTGGCCCACGCGGGGGCCCGCGAGCGGTACGGCTCGGGGCCGCTCGCCGAGAAGGCGCGGCGGCAGATCGAGCACGAGCTGGCGGTGATCGGCCGTCTCGACCTGGCGGGCTATTTCCTCATCGTCTGGGATCTCGTGCAGTACTGCCGCGCGCACGACGTGCTGGTGCAGGGGCGCGGCTCGGCGGCCAACAGCGCGGTGTGCTACGCGCTCGGCCTCACCGCGGTGGATCCGGTCGGCATGGAGCTGCTCTTCGAGCGGTTCCTCTCCGACGAGCGCGGCGAGTGGCCCGACATCGACCTCGACCTGCCGAGCGGCGATCGGCGCGAGACGGTGATCCAGTACGTCTACGAGCGCTACGGGCGCCTCGGGGCGGCCATGACCGCCAACGTCATCACCTATCGCGGGCGCAGCGCGGCGCGGGAGGTCGGCAAGACCCTGGGGCTGCCCGCCGACACCATCGAGCGGCTCTCCCAGCTCGTGAGCAACTGGGAGTACACGGATCCGGGCGACAGCCTGCTCGCGCATCTGGGCGAGGCCGGCTGCGATCCCGCGGAGCCGCGCATCCAGCACTTCGCCCGGCTCTGGAGCGGCATCCAGGATCTGCCACGGCACCTGGGCCAGCACTCGGGGGGCATGGTGATCGCCCAGGGCCGCCTCGACGGGGTGGTGCCGCTGGAGCCCGCCACCATGCCCGGGCGGAGCGTGGTGCAGTGGGACAAGGACGACTGCGCCGCGCTCGGCATCGTCAAGGTGGACCTGCTGGGGCTCGGCATGATGTCGCTGCTCCAGGACGCGCTCGAGATGATCCGGCGCCGCGGCGGCGGGGTGGACCTGGCCCATCTTCCCCCGAACGATCCCAAGGTGTACGCCATGCTCCAGCAGGCCGACACCATCGGCGTCTTCCAGGTGGAGAGCCGCGCCCAGATGGCGACGCTGCCGCGCCTGCGCCCCGAGCGCTTCTACGACCTGGTGGTGCAGGTGGCGATCATCCGCCCCGGGCCCATCGTGGGCGACATGGTGCATCCCTACCTGCGCCGCCGCGCGGGCCGCGAGCCGATCACGGTGCCGCACCCGGATCTCGAGCCCATCCTGCGGCGCACGCTCGGGGTGCCGCTCTTCCAGGAGCAGCTGCTCCGCATGGCGATGGCCACCGCCGGCTTCACCGGGGGCGAGGCCGAGGAGCTGCGTCGCGCCTTCGGCTTCAAGCGCTCGGAGCGCGCCATGCGCGAGGTGGAGGTGAAGCTGCGCGCCGGCATGGCGCGCCAGGGCATCTCGGGCGCCGCCGCCGAGGCCATCATCCACTCCATCACCGCGTTCGCCTTGTATGGCTTCCCGGAGTGCGTGGCGGGCGAGACGCTCGTCATCGACGCGGAGACCGGGCGCCGGGTGAAGATCGAGGAGGTCGTGAAGGGGAACGCGCCGCTCACGCATACCTTCGCCTGCGATGCGGACCTCAAGCTCCGGAAGCGCCGGGTGCTCGCCGCCACCGCGAGCGGCCCCCGGATGGTCCATCGCCTCCGCACCGCGCGGGCCCGGGAGCTGCTGGCCACTCCCGAGCACCCCTTGCTCACCGTCAACGGTTGGCAGCCGCTCGGGAGCCTGCGCCCGGGTGATCACATCGCGGCCCCCCGGAACCTGGAGATGTCCGACGTCGATTGGGACCGGGTGGTGAGCGTGGAGCCGGTGGGGATGCGGGAGACGTACGACCTCACGGTCGAAGATGACCACAACTTCGTGGCCAATGACCTGATCGCCCACAACTCCCACGCGGCGAGCTTCGCGCTGCTCGCCTATGCGAGCGCGTATCTCAAGGCGCATCACCCGGCCGCGTT
>DATFGS010000625.1:0-1093 GCA_035249225.1 Candidatus Methylomirabilota bacterium
ACCGTGGAGACGCTGGCGCGCGCGGGCGCGCGGGGCAAGCTGGCCCTGGTGGACAACTTCGCCACCCCGGCCAAGGCGTGGGCCGCGCAGGAAGCGGGCACGATCGGCCAGCTCTTCACGAACCTGGACCACCTCCACAACATGATCGTCACCACGATCTGGGGCACGCCCACCCCGGAGACCGCGTGGCGCATCCCGAGGCTGCCGTGCTGCTCCATCAAGAAGGCGGACGCCGACCGCCTGCGCGCGCGCATCGAGGCGGGCCCGCTCCGCGTCCGGCTCGTCACGCGCGTGCGAACCGAGTGGATGCCCATCCCGCATCTCACCGGGCACCTGGCGGGGGCGGAGGAGGCCTTCACGCTCTTCTCCGGCCACGTGGATGCCTGGCATCACGGGGCCATGGACAACGGCAGCGCCAACGCCACCATGCTCGAGGTCGCGCGGCTGCTGGGTGGGCATCGGGGCGCGCTGCGGCGCGGGTTGCGGCTGGCCTTCTGGTCCGGCCACTCGCACGGGCGCTACGCGGGCTCCGCGTGGTACGCGGATCATGCGTGGCGCGAGCTCGAGCGCCACGGGGTGCTCCACCTCAACGTGGATTCGACCGGCGCCAGAGGGGCGACCGACTTCACGGTCTTCCACGCCACCGAGGACGCGGCGGACTTCGCGGAGGCGGTGGTCGCGGACGTGACCGGCCAGCGGGGCCGGGCGCGGCACTTCTCGCGCGCGGGCGACCAGTCCTTCTGGGGGATCGGGCTGCCCAGCGCCTTCATGTCCATGTCCCAGCTTCCGCCCCAGGACACCGAGTTCGGCCGGACCACCGAGCGGCTCTTCGGCACGTCGGGGTTCCCGTGGTGGTGGCACACCCGCGAGGACACCATCGACAAGCTGGACGGCGCGGTGCTGGCCCACGACACGAAGGTCTTCGTGGCCTCCGCGCTGCGGCTCTGCAACGGGCCGGTGCTCCCGCTGGGGCCGGCCCGCGCCGCGCGGGCGGTGGCGGATACCGCCGCGGGGCTGCACGCCGCGGCGGGCGGCCGCATGGATCTCTCGCCCCTGGTGGACGCCGCTCGCGAGCTCGCCGCGTCGCTCGACG
>DATFGS010000626.1:0-2248 GCA_035249225.1 Candidatus Methylomirabilota bacterium
GGACCAGGCCTATACCGGCGACGGCGTGAAGATCAACTCCGGCTTCCTCGACGGGCTCTCGATCGAGGAGGCGAAGCGCAAGGCGATCGACTGGCTGGTCGCCCGGAAGCTCGGCCAGGCCAAGGTCAACTTCCGGCTCCGCGACTGGGGCATCAGCCGGCAGCGCTACTGGGGCGCGCCGATCCCGGTGCTCTACTGCGAGAAGGACGGCATGGTGCCGGAGCGCGAGGAGAACCTGCCGGTGGTGCTGCCGCGCGACGTGCAGATCAGCGGCAAGGGCGGCTCGCCGCTCGCGGAGGTGGCGAGCTTCGTCAACGCGATCTGCCCCAGGTGCGGGGGCAAGGCGCGGCGGGACACCGACACCATGGACACCTTCGTGGAGTCGTCCTGGTACTTCCTCCGCTACTGCTCGCCGACCTACGACCGCGGCATGTTCGAGCCGGACGCCGCCGCCTACTGGATGCCGGTGGACCAGTACATCGGCGGCATCGAGCACGCGGTGCTGCACCTGCTGTACGCGCGCTTCTACACCAAGGCGCTGCGCGACCTCGGCATGCTGAAGGTGGACGAGCCCTTCCGGGCCCTGCTCTCCCAGGGCATGGTCATCAAAGACGGGGCCAAGATGTCGAAGTCCAAGGGCAACGTGGTGGACCCCGACGACCTGATCCGCCGCTACGGGGCCGACACCGCGCGGCTCTTCTCGCTGTTCGCGGCTCCGCCCGAGAAGGATCTGGACTGGAACGACCGCGGCGTCGAGGGCGCCTCGCGCTTCCTCAACCGCATCTGGCGCTTCGTCCAGACGAACCTGCCCGAGCTCACCGCGGCCGCGCCCGCCCCGTCCGGGCCGCTCTCCGACCCCGGCCGCGCCTTCCGGCGGGTCATCCACGCGACGATCCAGAAGGTGACGCACGACATCGAGCACGACTTCCACTTCAACACCGCGATCAGCGCGGTGATGGAGCTGGTGAACGCGCTCCACGACTTCGATCGCGCCTCGCTGGACGGGATGGCGCGGCCGGAGCGGAGCGCGCTGCTGCGGGAGGCGGTGGAGGCCACCCTGCTCCTGCTCGGCCCGGTGTCGCCGCACATCACCGAGGAGCTGTGGGCCGCGCTCGGCCATCGCGAGAGCCTCTTCGAGCGGCCGTGGCCCGGCGCGGATGCGGCCGCGCTCACCCGCGACGAGGTGGAGATCGTGGTCCAGGTGGACGGGCGCGTGCGGGGTCGCCTCACCGCGGCGGTGGGCGCGCAGGAGGCGGAGATCCGCCAGATGGCGCTGGCCGACGGGAAGGTGCTCCCGTGGCTCGACGGCCGCCAGGTCGCCAAGGTGGTCGTGGTCCCCGGCCGGCTCGTCAACATCGTGACCCGTGGCTGACCGGGGGCGCGGTATCCGAGGGATCCTGGGACTGGGGCTCGCCACGGTCCTGCTCGCGGGCTGCGGCTACAGCACGCGCGGCAACCTGCCCGACCACATCAAGACGGTCGCGGTGCCGATCTTCAAGAACCGCACGCTCGAGCCGGGGGTGGAGAGCGCGATCACCTCCGGCGTGGTCAACGCCTTCTCCAGCGGCGGCCGGGTGCGGGTGGTGCCGCTCGCGGAGGCCGACGCCATCCTCGAGGGCGAGGTGGTGGGCTATGCCCTCGAGGGCCTGGCCTTCGACCGGAGCGCGATCGTGCGCGCCTACCGGCTGCGGCTCACCCTGAACGTGGAGTTTCGCGACGTGAAGCGCAGCGCGATGCTCTGGCGCCAGGAAGGGCTCCAGGAAACGTCGGACTTCCAGGTCGAGGGCTCGGTGTCGGACACGGTCGCCCGCGGGCAGGGCGCCGTCCAGCAGGCCGCGACCGAGATCGGCCGGAAGGTCGTCAACCTCGCGGTGGATCGGTTCTAGTGCCCGCCCAGGCGTAGCGGTGGACTACGCGGGGTTCGTCCGAGCCGCGGACGCGGGGCAGGTGGGGCCGGTGACCCTCCTGCACGGGCCCGAGCCCTTTCTCCTCGACGACGCGGTGGCGCGCCTCAGCCGCGCGCTCTTTCCCGGCCAGACCGAGCTCTCCCTCGCGCGGGAGACCCTCGACGCGCGCGCGGCGGGCGCGGAAGGCATCGTGCAGGCGGCGCTCACCCTGCCGTGGCTCGGCGACCGGCGGCTGGTGGTGGCGCGCGGCGCGGACGGGCTCACCGCGAAGTCCGGCGAGGCGCTCGCGGCCTACGCGAAGGCGCCGAACCCATCCACCGTGCTGGTGCTCGTGGCCGACT
>DATFGS010000627.1:0-8453 GCA_035249225.1 Candidatus Methylomirabilota bacterium
CGACTTCCGCAAGACCCCGGACGCGGTAGATCGGCATCGGCTCCGCCACACCCTTGAGCGCGGTCGGCCCCAGCGCCTCGAGGGCGAAGGTGTCGTGCACGAGCCGGCTCGTCGCCTGGCTGATGACCACCGTGTTGGGAGAGGCCAGCCCTTCCAGGCGGGCCGCGATGTTGACCGTCTCTCCCGTCGCCAGGTTCTCGCGCCGGCCGTCCACGCCCATCGCGCCCACCACCACCGGCCCCGTGTGGATGCCCACGCGCACCGCCAGCTCCACGCCCTTGTCCCGCGCGAGACGGGGGTTGAGCGTCGTGGCGATGGCCTCCACGATCCCCAGGCCGGCACGCACGGCGCGCGAGGCGTCGTCCTCGTGCGCCTCCGGCCAGCCCAGGTAGACGAGCAGCCCGTCCCCCAGATACTGGGCGATGTGGCCCGCGAAGCGCTGGACGACCTCGGCCGCGGTCGCCTGGTAGGAGCGGATGACCTCGCGCAGGTCCTCGGCGTCGAGCCGGCCGGCCAGGACGGTCGAGTCCGCGAGATCGCAGAACATGACCGTCAGCTGGCGCCGCCCGGCCTGGCCGCTGTCCTCGGGCGCCGGCGCCGAGGCGGCTGGGAGCCGAGCCGCGGCCACGACCGGCGAGGCCGGCTGCGTCCGCGCGAGATCCGCCGTCGGCGGGAGGCCGGGCAGGGGCTCGGCCGTCCAGACGAGGCCCTGCCCGTGCTCGTCCCGGGCAAGTCCCTTGAAGGTGAGCTCCTCCCGCGCCGCGTCCAGGAATGCCTGGTCGCCGTTGAAGACGTGCGCGAGCGTTCGATAGGACACGCGGCCCTCGCGCTGCAGATACGCGATGAGGGCCGGCAGCGCCGCGTGCACCCGCGCCCGGGAGTCCGGCGCCGATCCGGTGGGCGCGCCCGGGGACGCGGCGGGGGCCTCGAGGGGCGCGCCACAGGCCTCGCAGAATCGTGCGCGCGGACCGACCTCATGACTGCATCGTGCGCAGATCATCGAGCGGAGACTACTACAGCCGGGACGCTTACGAAAACACGAAGGGGCTAGCGAGCTTATCGCCAACCTCTCGTCGTATACCTGGTTGCGGGGGCCCGCAACCACTTGCAGGCGAACTATCGATCGGTCGCCTTCCGTTTCGAGATTCAGGCCTAAACCAGCCTTTGGGCTCTCATTCCCCCATCCATCGTCGTGGTACAAGACCTCGGGGGGTTATTCCGAGCGGTGGGATACGTCGCTAGCATTTCGCATCGAGGGCGTTGCACCCGCGGCGTGAACGCCAATGACTACCGTCGCCGACCGATCCCCCGACGTCACACGCGCCAAAGCCTGGGCCATCCAGTCGGCGTCCGCGTCCGCCGTGAGGACCCGGAGACTCGGTCACGTCCCGCGACCCGCCTCAGGCCCAACTCGCTGGGTTCGATCCCCACACGGACGTTCGGCTCCCCCCAAACAATCGCGCTCGCCTGGGACCCAAACCTTGCCGCAGCCTTAAGCGGGGTTTATCGCTTCAAAGGGCAGGGCACTTACGAGTCTTTGCTACCAGGAAAGCTGCTTCCAACGTATGTGGTGACCCCGGCGGGATTCGAACCCGCGATCTCGACCTTGAAAGGGTCGCGTCCTTGGCCAGGCTAGACGACGGGGTCCCTGGGCCTACCGCGTGGATGGAACAGCGGCATGATAGCAGGCCGCCCCGGGCGCGACAACCGGCCGACCGCGGGCGCGCGCAGACGGCCGGGCTAGGCCTTGGAGTAGGAGACGAAGAAGGAGCCGAACTCGATCGGCTCAAAGCAGTCGGGCAGCTTGCCGTGCCCCCACGCGCCCGGGATCTTCTGCACGTGGAAGTTCAGCTCGTGGCCGAAACGCTGGTAGAGCTCGCCCTCGCTGAAGACGCGGCAGTGGTCGGCGTAGCCGTGGATCGGCGCGTAGTCCGGGATGGGGGCGATCGCGCGGAACTCGTGCATCGGCACCACGAAGCAGAAGCGGCCGCCCGGCCGCAGCACGGTCATGATCGAGCGGATGGTCTCCTCCACGTCGCGCACGTGCTCCAGCACCGCGAAGGAGTAGACCAGGTCGAAGGAGCCCGCCGGGAAGACCTGGTGCACCTCCTCGGCCAGCCCCTGGCGGAAGCGCGCGTTGCGGAAGCGATTGAGCCGGCGCGCGATCCTGACGTTGGTCGCGGAGACCTCCACGCCCTCCACCTCCATGTCCGCGTAGCGCGCGGCCAGGGCCATGGCCACCCCGCCCTCCCCGCTGCCCGCGTCCAGGACGCGGCGGGCCCGCACCGCCGTTACCTCGCGCTCGAGCGCCTGGAACTCGGGGTCGCGCCCGCGGCGCTCGATCATCTTGCGGGTCTTGCGCCCCAGCACCACGCGGATCTGCCGCTCGAGGAACTTGAGCCCCATGCGCCAGCGCAGGCGGCGGTACTGCTCGTCCTGGGCGGAGATGTAGGCCTCGCGGCTCGCCAGGTGCCCGAGCCACGAGCGGATGCGCGCGATCTGCTCGGCGTAGCGCGGATGGGCATGCGCGGCGTGGGCGGCCTCCAGCATCTCGAGCGCCCCGTAGATGTTCTCGCGGTACAGCTCGAAGCGCACCACCTGGAGTACCGCGTCGGGGTCGCGCGGGTCGGCGCCGAGCCGCGCGAGGGGCCCGTCGGTGGTGACGCCCGCCATCAGTCGGCGGGCCGCGGGGCGAGCACCACGGTGCGCCGGCGGGCCGCGCGCTCCCGGAAGCGCTCGAGGTAGAGATAGATGACCGGCGTGATGTAGAGCGTCAGGAGCTGCGAGAGGATCAGGCCGCCGACCACCGCCAGGCCGAGGGAGCGGCGGGCGTCGGCGCCCGCGCCGAACCCCACCGCGATCGGCAGCGTGCCCATCAGCGCGGCCATCGTCGTCATCATGATCGGCCGGAAGCGCAGCAGGCAGCCCTGGTAGATCGCCTCCGCGGCGGGCCGGCCCTTGCGCTGCGCGTCGATGGCGAAGTCGATCATCATGATCGCGTTCTTCTTCACGATTCCGACCAGCATGATGATCCCGACGAAGCCGTAGAGGTTCAGCTCCTGGTTGAAGAGGATCAGGGTCAGGAGCGCTCCCACCCCGGCCGACGGCAGGCCCGAGAGAATCGTCAGCGGGTGGATGAAGCTCTCGTAGAGGATCCCCAGGATCAGGTAGATGACGAGGACGGCGGCCACGAGCAGCAGCCCCAGGCCCTGGAGCGAGCGCTGGAAGGCCTGCACGGTGCCCTGGAAGCTCGTGCTGAGCGTGGCGGGCAGGGTCAGATCGCGCTCGACCTTCTGGATCTGCTCCACCGCGTTGCCCAGCGGCACGTTCGGCGGCAGGTTGAACGAGATGGTGACCGCGGGGAGCTGGCCCAGGTGGTTCACGGTGAGCGGCCCCACCGTGCGCGTCAGCCTGGCCACGGTGCCGAGCGGCACGAGCTTGCCGCTGGCCGACCGGATGTAGAGCAGCGAGAGCGCGGCGGGATCGCGCTGGTACTGCGGCAGCAGCTCCATCATCACCCAGTACTGGTTGGTCGGAGTGTAGATGGTCGAGACCTGGGGCGCCCCGTAGGCGTTGTTCAGCGCGGCCTCGATCTGCATCGCGGTCACGCCGAGGGCGGAGGCCTTCTCGCGGTCGATCTCGACCAGCACCTGCGGGCTCGTGATCTGCAGATCCGAGTTGACGTCGAGGAAGCCGGGCAGGCCCTTCATGCGCGCGTACAGGATCGGGGCCCACTGGTAGAGGACCTGGAGGTCCGCGTCCTGCAGGGTGTACTGGTACTGCCCCTTGGTGAGCTGGCCGCCGATCCGGATGGTGGGCAGCACCTGCGGGTAGACGTTGATGCCCGGGATGCCGCTCGTCTTCCGTCGCAGGTCCTTCACGATCTCGTCCGCGGTCGGCCGCTCCGCGGAGGGCTTGAGGCGCATGAAGATGCGGCCGGTGTTCATGACCACGCTCGAGCCGCTGGCCCCGATCGCCGAGAAGTAGGACGCCACGTAGGGCTGCTGGTTCACGATGTTGGCGACCTTGAGCTGGTGCTCCATCATCCCCTCGAAGGAAATGTCCTGCGAGGCCTCGGTGAACGCGAAGACCTGGCCGGTGTCCTCGTTGGGGATGAAGCCCTTGGAGATGATCATGAAGAGGTAGGCGGTCACGACCAGGGTCGCGAAGAAGATCCCGAGGGTGAAGCGCGGATGCCGCAGCGCCAGCTGGAGCGTGCGCTCGTAGAGCGACAGCATGCCGCTGAAGACGCGCTCCGACGCCGCGTAGACCCGCCCGTGGGCCTCCCGGGGCGGCCGCAGGAAGCGGCTGCAGAGCAGCGGGGTGAGGGTCAGCGAGACGATGCCGGACACGATGACCGCGGCGCCGATCACCACCGCGAACTCGTGGAGGAGCCGGCCCACGATGCCGCCCATGAAGAGCACGGGGAGGAACACCGCGGCCAGCGAGGCGGTCATGGAGACGATGGTGAAGCCGATCTCCCGCGCGCCCTCCAGGGCCGCCTCCATCCGCCCCTTCCCGTCCTCCATGTGGCGCACGATGTTCTCGAGCATCACGATCGCGTCGTCCACGATGAAGCCCACCGCCAGGGTCAGGGCCATGAGCGAGAGGTTGTCGATCGTGTAGCCGAGCACGTACATGACCATGAACGTGCCGACGATGGACATGGGCAGCGCGAGGCTCGGGATCAAGGTGGCCGACACGTTGCGCAGGAACAGGAAGATCACCAGCACCACCAGCGCGACCGCCAGCAGCAGCGTGAACTGCACCTCGTGGACCGAGCCCCGGATCGACACCGACCGGTCGTAGAGGGTGTTCAGGTTCACCGAAGCCGGGAGCTGGGCCCGGAACGCGGGCATGATGCGGTTGATCGAGTCCACCACCTCGATGGTGTTGGTGCCCGGCTGCTTCTGGATGGCGAGCACCACCGCGCGCTCGTCCCGGTACCAGGAGGCCACCTTGTCGGTCTGGACCCCGTCGACGACGCGCCCGAGCTGCTCGAGCCGCACCGGCGAGCCGTTGCGGTAGGCCACGATCAGCGGGCGGTAGGCGGCGGCGGTCGTGAGCTGGCCGGTGGCCTGCACGCTGAAGGCCTGGTTGGGCCCCCACAGAGTCCCGGTCGGCAGGTTCACGTTGCTGTCGGCGAGGGCCTTCTGCACCTCGTCGATGCCGATGCCGAGGGTGGCCATCGCGCTCGGATCGAGCTGGGCCCGCACCGCGTACTTCTGCGAGCCGAAGATGCCCACCTGGGCCACCCCGCTGATGGTCGAAATGCGCTGCGCGAGGTTAGTCTGCGCGTATTCGTCCACCACGTAGAGCGGCAGGGTGGGCGAGCTGAGCGCCAGGTAGAGGATCGGCTGGTCGGCCGGGTTGACCTTCTTGTACGACGGCGGCGTGGGCATGCCCGGCGGCATCTGGGGCTGCGCGGCCGCGATCGCGGCCTACACGTCCTGGGCCGCCGCGTCGATGTTGCGCTCGAGCGTGAACTGGATCGTGATCTGGGTCGTGCCCAGCGCGCTCGTCGAGGTCATCGAGTCGATGCCCGCGATCGTGGAGAACTGCTTTTCGAGCGGCGTGGCCACCGCGGAGGCCATCGTGTCGGGGCTCGCGCCCGGCAGGCTCGCGGTGACCTGGATGGTCGGGAAGTCGATGTTGGGGAGATCGCTGACCGGCAGGAGCCGGTATGCCATCAGGCCGAAGACGAGGATGGCCCCCATCAGCAGGGTGGTCATCACCGGGCGCTTGATGAAGATGTCGGTGCTCACCCGCCCGTCCCCTTCCCCGCTGCCGCCGGCTTGACCTCCACCCGCGCGCCCGGCATCAGCCGGAGCTGCCCGTCCACCACCACGCGCTCGCCCGCGGCGAGCCCGCTCGTGATGACGACGTCGCGCCCGTCCGGCGTCCCCGACACCACCGGCCGCGCCTCCACCGTCTGGTCCTCCTTGACCACGAACACGTACTGCCCCTTCTGGCCGCTCTGCACCGCCTGCGACGGCACCAGCACCGCGCCCACCTGCCGCGTGAGGGTGAGCGCGACGTTGACGAACTGGCCCGGCCAGAGGGCGTTCTCGCTGTTCTCGAACGTCGCCTTGAGCTGGATCGTCCCCGTGCTCGGATCCACCGTGTTGTTCATGAAGGTGAGCCGGCCGCGCACGACCCCGCCCGGCTGCCCGGTGACCTGGGCCTCCACCGGCAGCTCGCCCGCGGCGCGGTGGCGCTTGATCGCCTCGAGCTGCGCTTCCGGAACCGAGAAGGCCACGTAGATCGGGTGGACCCGGTTGATCACCACCATGGGATTGCCCACGTCGTTGGCCTTGACCACGTTGCCCTGGTTCAGCAGCACGTTGCCGGTGCGGCCGCCGATGGGCGCGCGGATCTCGGTGTAGCTGAGCTGCACCCGTACGTTCTCCACCGCGGCCTCGTCGGCGCGAACCAGAGCCTTGGCGGTCTCCACCGCCGCGCGATCGGCGTCGATGGTTGCGGCGAGCGAGAGCTCCTTGGTGCGGAACTGATCGTACTGCTCGCGCGCCACGAAGCCGCCCTCCATCAGCTTGCGATAGCGCTGCTCGTCCACCCGGGCGTTCTCGAGCTGGGCCATGTCCCGGGCCAGGTTGGCCTCGGCCGACGTCACCGCCGCCTGGTGCTGCGCGAGCGTGGCCTGCGCTTGCAGGAGGGCGGACTTGAGCTGGCGCGGGTCGATCGTGAACAGCAGCGCGCCGGCCGCCACCTCGTGCCCCTCGGCGAAGTGCACCTTCACCACCTCGCCGTTGATCATGGACTGCACGCCGACCGTGGCGAGCGCCTGCACGTTGCCGATGGCGCGGATCTGGACGGGCACATCGCGCTGCGCCGCCTCCGTGACCGTGACCGGCACCGCGGGCGGCGGGCCCTTGGCGGTGGCGGGATCCGCACCCTTGTCGCAGCCGGCGAGCAGCGGCGCGGCCAGCAGCAGCGCGGCCCAGAGCGCCTTCATGACCGGCCGCCCGCCTCGGGCCGCTTCGGGCCGAGGGCGTCGGAGAAGCGCTGCAGGAACGCCGTCCATTCCTTGTGGAACGCCGGATCCGACGAGGAGCGGCCCGTCACCATCCGCGTCACCTGCGGGAAGGCCAGCGGATAGGCGATCAGTCCGAGGATCGCGAGCAGCAGGTGGCCCGCGTCCATGTCCGGAAGCAGGCCGCGGCGCTGGCGGTCGCGCAGGTCGTCGAGCGCCCGCGCGAGCGACGCCTGCCGCTCGGCCTCCTGGATCACCGGCCCCTCCCCGAGGCCGAGCGCCTCCCACTGGGTCAGGCGAATCCAGTCCCGGTCCTCGCAGGCCATCGCGAACCAGTAGCGCAGGCTGGCCCCCAGATCGGCGGGGGCCTCGGTGATCCAGCCCGCTCGCTCGCGGAGCTTGCGGTCGAAAATCTCGCGGAAGAGATCCTCCTTGTTGCCGAAGTAGTGGTAGAGCATCCGCTTGTTGATCCGCGCCCGACGGGCGATGCGGGCCACGCGGGCTCCCGCGAAGCCGTGTGCGGAGAACTCGGCCAGCGCCGCGGCCAGGATGCGATCGCGCGTCCGCTGGGGATCGCGGGCGGGCGTGCTGGGCGGACGCTTGGCGGCGGCGACGGTCGGCATGGATCAGGTAGGCCGATAGTAACCATTTGGATACTTCCGGTCAACTCCCTCGCCCCGGGGGAGCGCGGAGTTGCCGGCCGGGGGAAACGGGTCTAGCGGGGCCGGAAGGCGCCGCCACGGTGGCGCGTCAGGGCCACGACGCACCCGCCGATCGCGGTCAGCAGGGCCAGGGCAAGGGTGGCGGGCTCGGCCACGGAGGTGGGTCCCTCGCCAACGCCGATATCGTCCAGCGCGAGCTCGGCGGGGAGCGGCAATGCTCCCGGCGTGGCCGCGGCCAGCAACCCGCTGAAGGTCACCGCCTGGAGATCGCTCCACGCGCTGGGGACCGAGAAGTGGACGAAGCCGGGCAGGAGGGTGCTCAGCCCGTAGGTCGCGTTGAGGAGCCCCCCGCCCACCCGATGCCCGACCAGGCTCGCTTGCCCCACCGCGTCGAACTCGTAGAGGATGAAAGCCCCTCCATCGGCTCGCGTCAGGGTGATGCCGGGTCCGGAGGCCTCCTGGTGCAGGTAGACGGCGGAGCCATTGCTGGGCAGCGTGCCGCCGGGCGTGTCGATCGTGCGGAACAGCCCGGTGAAGCGGTAGCCGTGGACGTCGAGCGTCGTCCGGAGCGGATTGTTCACGCTGACCACGTCGTCGAAGGTGATGTCGAGCGCGACGGCGGCGGCCGGTGGCCACACCATCGCGAGGATCGCAACCAGCGTGCATGCAAGCGCTTTCATGTCGGCCCCCTCGGAAAAGGCGCTTCCCTCCGAGGCAAGTCCCTTGCCAGGCCGCGCGCGTCGCAAGAGTGCGCCACGACGGCCGACGCGCGCGGCGCGCGGCGCCCTCGAGCGTCGGTT
>DATFGS010000628.1:0-1464 GCA_035249225.1 Candidatus Methylomirabilota bacterium
AAGATCGTGGACCGGGAGTTCGACCAGGTGCTGCGGATGTGGATGCCCTACGATAACGGGTTCCTCGTCTTCCAGCCGCACATGCGCAACGGGGCCTCGGCCGCGCTCCGGCGCACCGACGGTTACGGCTCCTCCACCATCTCGCGCGTCTGGCAGGACAAGTAGAGGGACGCGGAGGGCCGGGCCGCGCGCGATGTACAAGTACACGCTCCGCCGGTTCCTGCTGGCGGTCCCGGTCCTCCTGCTGTCCTCGCTGATCGTCTTCGGGCTGATGCGCGTCATGCCGGGCGACGCGCTCACCGCCCTCATGGGCGAGTCGGGCAACATCGGCGAGAAGGAGCTGCAGAAGCTCCGCCGCGACCTCCGCCTCGACCTGCCGTACCACGAGCAGTACCTGCTGTGGCTCTGGCAGATGGTGAGCCTCCGCCCCGGCGACTCGATCTTCACCGGCGAGCCCATCACCACCAGCCTCGCCAAGGCGGTGCCGGTCACCGTCGAGCTCGCGGTCCTCGCGATGGTGCTGGGCCTGGTGGTCGCGGTCCCCATCGGCGTGCTGTCCGCCACCCGCCAGGACAGCGCGCCCGACTACGTGGGGCGGGTGGTGGCGGTGTCGGGCCTCTCGCTGCCCGACTTCTGGCTGGGCACGCTCGTCATCACCTTCGCGGCGATCTGGTTCCACTGGATTCCCGCGATCGGCTACGTGAGCTTCTGGGAATCGCCGCTCCGCAACCTCCAGCAGTTCCTGCTGCCCGCCGCCGTCCTCGGCTACCGCCTCGCCGCCGCGACCATGCGCATGACCCGCTCCACCGTCCTGGAAGTGCTGCGCGAGGACTACGTGCGCACCGCGTGGGCCAAGGGGCTCGAGGGCCGCATCGTCGTCTACAAGCACGCGCTCAAGAACGCGCTGATCCCGGTGGTGACGATCGTGGGCGGCCAGATCGGGACGCTCCTCGCGGGCACCGTGATCGTCGAGACGATCTTCGCGCTGCCCGGCATGGGCCGGCTCACGGTGGAGGCGATCCTCTTCCGCGACTACCCGGTGGTGCAGACCAACGTGATGCTGGTGGCGGGCACCCTCGTCACCCTGAACCTGCTGGTGGATCTCACCTACGCGTGGCTCGACCCGCGCATCCGGTACCAGTGACGGAGGCCTCGCGATGGCCGTGACCGCGCCCGCCGCCCACTTCGACGCCGAGCCCACCGTCGAGCTCGGCCGCGCGCGGGCGCTCTGGACCGCCATCCGGCGCAAGCCGCTCGGGGCCGCCGCCGCCGCGCTGATCGCGGTGATCGTGCTCACCGCGATCTTCGCCGACGTGCTCGCGCCCTACGACCCGCTCGCCGCCCAGCCGGAGATCCGCCTGGCGTTTCCGAGCTGGGAGCACCCCTTCGGCACCGACGACATCGGGCGCGACGTGCTGAGCCGCGTGATCTACGGTAGCCGCATCTCGCTCTGGGTCGGCCTGC
>DATFGS010000629.1:0-2743 GCA_035249225.1 Candidatus Methylomirabilota bacterium
TCGGGATCCGGGGCAGCAGGGCCAGCGCCTCCGCCACCACCGCCAGGCCGAGCACCGCGCCGAGGCCGATCGGCATGACCGCACCCACCCGGCCCAGCACGGGCCATCGAGGCGACCTCACCGTCGCGAGGAAGGACAGGGCCGCGATGGCAACCAGCACCGCCGCCAGCTTGGCGAGCGCCAGCGGCGGAAGGTAGTCGTTCATGAAGGCGGGGTGGCCCAGGCCCCATCGGACCGTGTCGAAGAGGAGCCCGGCCGACATGTACCGGCCGACGTTCCCCAGGGTCTGGAGATTGACGAAGAAGAAGACCGCGAAGAGCGTCGACACCGAAAGGACGGCGACCGCCCGATACCGCTCCCTGATGAGGCGCAGGCCGAGGACCAAGGCCAGCGGGATGACGACGAGAAAGAGCAGAACGTCCGTGCGGTAAAAGGAGAGCGCCTCCCACACGGTGATGTCGGCCGCGACATCACGCCCGAGAGACCGGGCGATGACCAGGTATTCCTTCTGCATGAAGCCGTGCTTGAGGTACAGACCGAGAGCCGCGGCCGGGAGCCAGCCGAGAGCATAGGCCGCCGCGAAGCTCCAGCCCGAGGCGGCGCGAAACCTGCCGGGCATTGCAGTCCTCCGGAGCGCGAGCGGGTGAGACGACTGGCCGTGAGACATCGCGAGAACAACACAGTCGCGAGAGAAAGGCAACCGCATCCGAGGCTTTGACACGGCCGACCGCTTCGCCTAGACTCCCGCCAGTTCGATCCGGCTCCCGGGGGGACCCATGAAGCTCGCTTCGCGATCGTCCGCGTCGCGCTGGTGGTCGCGGTGATCGCCGTCTCGGGGTCCCTCCGTCGATCTTCACCTGCCACTCAGCCCGACCGTGGTCAAGTGAGAACACCATGAACAAGCTCATCGTGGCCGCCCTGGTGCTGCTGGCCGTCGTCGGCCAGACCTCGATCCTGGCCGCCCAGGTGGTCAGCGCACCCGCGCCGACCGCCACGAACCAGCAGGGCCTACCCTGGTGGTTCGTCAAGCACCAGTACACGCCGGGCATGCCGTGGTTCTACCGGGCGCCCACGTGGCCCGCGCCGCGGCAATGCCGGATCGCGTACTGGTATCCGGCGCAGCATTGGCACACGGATCAGTGGGGCAACACGATGACGTGGGTGGAAAACACGCCCCAGTACGTCTGCGACTGACGCCCGCAAGTTCCGTCGCGCACCACTCCGGATCTCTGCTAGCGTGCCTGGCGTGAGCGAGCAGACCACGTGGCGCGAGGTGATCCCGGAGGGGGAGGCCGCGCGCCTCGACGCGCTCGCCAAGCGGCTCCTCGGCGAGGGCGCGGTCGACGGCCGGCCGCTCCACCGCAAGACCCTCGCCGCGCTCCACGCGCGCTTCGAGGTGGCCGAGCCCCCGCGCGATCTCCGCCACGGTCTCTTCGCCGAGCCCGGGAGCTACGACGCCTTCGTGCGCTTCTCCTCGGGCGCCGGGCAGGCGCGCAGCGACCGCGTGCCGGACGTGCGCGGGCTCGCGGTGAAGGTCCTGGGCGTCACCGGCCGCAAGGTGATTCCGGGCCTCGAGACGGCCACCACGCAGGACTTCCTCGCGATCCTCTCTCCCACGTTTCCGTTCAAGGATCCGGCCGCCTTCGTGGACATCGCGGTGGCGTCCCGCCGCGGCAAGCTCGCGGTGCTGCGGGCGGTGCTGAGGCACTACGGCCCGGTCGGTCTGTTCGGAGCGCTGCCCCGGCTGCGGGGCGCGCTCGACTCCTCGATGCGGAGCCTGGCCGAGCGCACCTACTTCACCGCGGTCCCCCTGCGCGTGGGTCCCCAGGCGGTCAAGCTGCGCTTTCGTCCGATGGACGTGCCCCCGCCGGTGCCCCCGGTGGGCGGGCCGGACGCGCTCGCGGTCGAGCTACAGGCGCGCGTGCGCGTGTCCCCGCTGTCCTTCCGCGTGGAGGCGCAGCGCTTCGTGGACGAGTCCCGCACCCCGATCGAGGATCCGACCGTGGAGTGGGCCGAGCGCGACGCGCCGTGGGTCGCCCTGGCCCGGCTCGCGATCCCCGCGCAGGCCGCCGAATCGCGCGCGGGCCGCGCGCTGGCCGCCTACGTGGAGCGCCTGTCCTTCGATCCGTGGCACGCCCTGGTCGAGCACCGCCCGCTCGGTGTGGTGATGCGGGCGCGCGCGGTCGCCTACCGGCACGCGGTCGCCGCCCACGGCGCCATCTCCGAGCTCGAGGTCAAGCCGCCGTCCGCCGTGATGGGCTGACCCGCGAGCGCATATACTACGATCGAGCGAGTCACCCAATCTCGAGGAGACCACGATGAACGGTGCGGAAAGCCTGGCGCGAACGCTGGTGGCGGGTGGGGTCAACGTCTGCTTCACGAATCCGGGCACGTCGGAGATGCACTTCGTGGCCGCGCTGGACAAGGTGGACGGCATCCGCTGCGTGCTCGGCCTCTTCGAGGGCGTGGTGACGGGCGCGGCCGACGGCTACTGGCGCATGGCCGACCGGCCGGCCGCCACCCTGCTGCACCTGGGCCCCGGGCTCGGCAACGGGCTCGCCAACCTCCACAACGCGCGCAAGGCCAGCTCGGGCATCGTCAACATCGTGGGCGAGCACGCGACGTACCATATCAAGCACGACGCGCCGCTGACCTCGGACATCGAGGGCATCGCACGACCGGTCTCCGCGTGGGTCCGCACGTCGCCCAGCGCGCGCGCGGTCGCCGCCGACGGCGCCGCCGC
>DATFGS010000630.1:0-1630 GCA_035249225.1 Candidatus Methylomirabilota bacterium
CCCCGCGCTCAGGTCAACGAGAAGGTGGAGAAAGTGGCGGTTACGCTCGGCCTCAGCGACAAGCTCGGCCAGAAGCCCGGCCAGCTCTCCGGCGGCCAGCAGCAGCGCGTGGCCATCGGCCGGGCCATCATCAAGGAGCCGAAGGTGCTGCTGATGGACGAGCCGCTCTCGGCCCTGGACGCGCGGCTGCGGGTGGAGATGCGCACCGAGATCCTGCGCCTGCACCGGGAGATCTCCTCCACGATCATCTACGTCACCCACGACCAGGTCGAGGCCATGACCATGTCCACGCGGGTGGCGGTGATGGACCAGGGGCGGGCGCTGCAGGTTGATCCGCCGCGGGTGATCTTTCGCAAGCCGGCGGACGTGACGGTGGCGACGTTCATAGGTACGCCGGCGATGAACATCATTCCAGCGACGGTAGTGACGACGCCTACCGGTGTGGCGATCGAGTTGCTGGGGCGGCAGATCCCGGTGGCTCCACGGCACCACGCGACCCTGCAGAGCCTGAAGCGGGTAGATGCGGGGATTCGACCGCAGGCGGTGCAGCTGGTGCCGCCGGGACCAGGGCGGATTCGGGGGCGCGTGTTTCTGCGGGAACCTTTGGGATTGGACGATGAGGTATTGGTGGAGACTACTGATGGCACTAGAGTCCGGGTGGTCACTGCAGCGAGCGAAGAGTCTCCAGAAGGCGAGGTCGTGGCGCTCGACGTTGTCCTAAGTGAGTTGTACTTGTTCGACTGTAGATCAAGAAATGTCCTTTGTTATGGTGTCGACTGAAGATGGTGTTGATAGCGTTGTGCGCTCGTATTGGCGCCGGCGGACCGGTTTCGGCGATCCGGTGCGTGGGGGACGGGGCCCACGACCGCGCCGCGCGGTCCAGGCTCTTGCCCGCTTACGTCGAGATCATGCTGGCCGCGAACGACCTGCCGCCGACCCGCGTTGGCACCGAGGAGCTGGCCAGGATCGCGGAGCAGCTCGAGGCGCCGGCGCCGCGCCCGCTGGCCGCCCACGCCACCGGTGCCACCCTTCTCGCCGAAGGCTCGGGCGCGGCGCTCACCGCGCTACGCCACGCCTGGGCCGGCGCAGGGGATTGAGGCGCCCTACGAGGCCGCGCCGGTCCGGGTGCTCATCGGGCTCGCCTGGCGGGTGGTCGGGGACGACGACACCGGGGCGATGGAGCTCGACCACGGCGACATAGGGGAACTACGTACCGGGCTCGTGCTGACGCATCCGGCCCGGGGGCTCCAGCCGGGCGATATCCCGCGCTCATTGATTCTCGGACGTCCCGCCCTCGGCTAGTGTCTCGGTCGTGCTAAAGTCGCGGGGCTGACGCACACGGGAGGCAAAGCCGAGACAAAGTGGACCTGGAAATCTTCCTCGAGAACGTGCTGAACGCGCTCACCGCGGGCATCACGATCGGTTGCATCTACGGTCTGATGTGCATCGGCCTCGGGCTCATCTTCGGCATCATGCGGATCGTCAACTTCGCCCAGGGCGAGCTCCTCATGCTGGGCATGTTCGCCAGCTTCTACCTGGTCAGCGAGGGGCGGGTGCTGTCCCTCCTGGGCCCCTACTGGGGGCCGTTCGTCGGCGCGATGCTGGCCGGCCCCATGATCTTCATCGCCGG
>DATFGS010000631.1:0-3609 GCA_035249225.1 Candidatus Methylomirabilota bacterium
ACCGGCGCCTCGCGCCGCGCCGGCCGCCCCGCGCTCCCCGCGCCCACCTTCGCCTCGAGCAGATCGCCGGGCAGGCTCACGTGCACGGGCCCGGGCCGCCCGCTCCGCGCCAGGTCGAGCGCGGTCGCGATGTCCTCGCCGAGGCGCGCGGCGTCCTTCGCCATCCACGAGGCCTTGCAGACCGGCGCGGCCACCGCGGCCTGGTCCATCTCCTGGAAGGCGCCGCGGCCGAGCTGCGCGGTGGGCGCGTGCCCGCTCAGCAGCACCACCGCCGACTCGGACATCAGCGCGCCGTAGAGGGCGGAGATCGCGTTGCAGTGCCCGGGCCCCGCGGTGACCAGCGCCACGCCCGGCTCCTCGGTGAGTCGCCCCCACGCGTCCGCCATGTGCACCGCCGCCGCCTCGTGCCGCGTGTGCAGGATCGACAGCCCGCTGCCGAGGGTGGCGTCGTAGACGGAGAGGATCTGGTTGCCGGACAGCGAGAACAGCTGCCGGACCCCGGCGGCGGCCAGCGCCTCCACCACCAGACGCGCGCCGGTCCGGGTCGCGCTCACTGCACCCGGCCGCGCGCGGCCACCGGCCAGACCACCTCGACCCGATCGTTCCGCACCCCGTAGACCTCGTCCACCATGTTGGTGACCACGCAGCAGTGGTTGGGCACCACGTCGACGACCTCGCCCACCTTCGGTCGCTCCGCGCACGCCGCGAAGTCCACCACCGCGTGCTCCTCCGAGAGATGGGCCACGTGCGCTTCCGGGTACTCCATGACGTGGCCGTAGCCCTTCATGTGGTAGAGGTCGGAGGTGAGCACCTTGCTCCCCGCGTCGAGCACCCCGCGGTCGGCGGTGGGACGGCTCACCACGGTGGCGCGCACGCGCATCGCGCACTGCTCCCACGTGGCGGTGCCGCTCGACACCACCATCGCGTCGTTGTAGACGCACGTCCCCGCCCGATGCTCGGTCAGCATCGGGAAGCGGTCCACCGTGGCGAGGGCGGGGGTGCCGCCTCCCGAGACCACCGGCACCGGGATGCCGGCCTGCTTGAACCGGGCCAGCGCCGGCTCGAAGAACTCGCGGGTGTCGGGATCGCGGTTGGGAAAGGTCATGAGCCCCTTGAAGCGCAGGCCCGGGAGCTTCATCGCGGTGCGGGCGAGGGCGAAGGCCTCGTCGGGCGTCTGCACGCCGGTGCGCCGGAAGCCGGTGTCGCACTCGACGAGGAACTCGAGGTCCACCTGGTGCCGGGCCGCCGCCGCGGAGAGCTCGCGGGCCACCACCTCGTTGTCGAACACCACCGCGAGGCGCGGCACCCGGCGGGCGAGGGCCATCAGCCGCTCGGTCTTGGCCGCGCCGAGGATGTTGTAGGTGAGCAGCACGTCGTCGGCCACCTTGGCGTCCGCGAAGACCTCGACCTCGCCGAGCTTCTGGCAGGTGATGCCCACCGCGCCCGCCGCCATCTGCATCTGCCCGATGGCCGGGATCTTGTGGGTCTTGATGTGCGGGCGGTTGCCGAGCCCGTGGCGGGTCAGGTGCGCCTGCACGCGCTTGATGTTGTCCGCCATCACGTCCAGGTGAACCGTCACGGCGGGCGTCTCGAGCTCGGTGATCGCGGTCACGGATCCCTCCTCAGTTTGCGCTTCCACAGCTCCCACGGACGGCCGAGCGTGCCGCCGACCGATCCCTCGGCGCGCTTCGCTTCCTCCGGGCTCAGATAGGTGACGGGGCCGCCCAGCCCCATCGCCTGCGCCTGCAGCCGGGCGTTGACCTCGGTGTAGACGCTCCGGAACACGACGTGGGGCAGCCCGCTCCCCACCACGACGACCCCGTGGCCGCGCATGAGCACCACCGCGTGCGCGCCCAGACTCCGCGCGAGCCCCTGCCCGAGGGCGGACGTCCGCACCAGCATGTCGGTGTCGCCCGCCGCGGCGCGGATGTCCCAGACCGGAGCGCCGGCGGCGAGGAACGCGCTCATGTGATAGAGCGGCCGCAGCGGGACGCCGGTCACCCCGAACGGGATCACCGACGGCGAGTGGCTGTGCACGATCGCCTGCACGTCGGGCCGCGCCCGGTAGATCTCGCCGTGGATGTAGCGCTCGAGATAGCTCGTGCGCCCCCGCGGGTCGATGGGCTCGCTGTCGAGGCCGTACTCCATGACGTCGGCCGCGGTCACCAGCTCGGGCGCCAGCGAGCGCGACATGAGGAAGCGGGCGGGGTCGCGATCGTGCCGCGCGCTCACGTGCCCGTAGCCGTCGAGGACGCCCTGGTCCGCCAGGATGCGGTTGGCCGCGACGAGGTCCTCGACGAGCTGGGCGGCCGGCGGCCCGGCCGAGGCGGGCTGAGCGCCGACCCGCGCGCCCGGGTGGAGCGTGGCCGCGAGCGCGGCGGCGCCGCCGCCCAGCACCTGTCGTCGAGTCAGCCCCATCACGGCGCCGACACGGTCTGCGCGCCGCTGGTCGAGGTCACGGTGAACGACGCGTCGCCCTGCCGCGTGTAGACGTAGGCGGACCAGCCCGGAGGCGGGGTCGGGATGGAGCCGAGCATCGGACCGCAGGGCGCGCCGCCCACCGTGGTCTGGGTGGTCAGCGCCTCCAGCGAATCGGGCAGCGTCCCGCCGCAGCTCGCGCGATAGCCGTTGACCGCGGTCGCGATCGCCTGCGCGTCGGTGCGGGCCTTGGTGGTGCGGGCCATCGGGAGGTCCTCGCGCACCATCTTCTCCTCGCGGTCGCACGCGAGCAGCAGCAGCGCCAGCCCCGCCGCGCCCACCATCCTGCGAAGATCCACCCCGCGTCCTTTCCGCGCCAGAAAACCCGACGCGCCGGCCGAATTGTGACAGAATCATACGCCGCTCGACCGGATTCAGCCAACCAACCCTTCAACGACAAGGAGCGCGCGATGAGCGTCAAGCGTCACGGCGTCGGACCCCGACTGAGCCAGGCCGTCGTTCACGGCAACACCGTCTACCTCGCCGGCCTCGTGGCCGGCGATCCCTCGGCCGACGCCAAGGGCCAGACCGAGCAGATCTTGAAGAAGATCGACGACCTCCTGGCCGCGACGGGCAGCCACAAGTCCAAGCTGCTCTCCGCCACGATCTACGTGGCCAGCATGGCGCTCTACAACGACATGAACGCGGCCTGGGACGCCTGGGTGGATCCCGCCAACACGCCGGCCCGGGCCACCGTGGAGGCGCGGCTCGCCTCGCCCAAGTACGTGGTCGAGATCATGGTCGTCGCCGCCATCTGAGGACGGCGATGACCGCACCCCGCCTCGGCGGGGCGGTGGCGTGGCGCCCGGCTAGGAGCCGAGGAGGCTGACGCCCGGCTTCTCGGCGGGGCGGGCGCGACCGGCGGGGGCCGCGGTGGTGTCGAGCTTCTGGAGCTGTGGCATCACCTCGTCGGCGAAGAGGCGCAGGTTGCGCTCCGCCTCGTCGTAGGGCATGCCCGCGTAGCTGAACACGCCCACGTAGTGGCTGTTACCGGTGCGCGCGTGGATGTCCAGGATCTTCTCGTAGCACTGCTCGGGCGTGCCCCACACCTGCAGGTTCATGAAGTAGTCGATGACGGTGTCGGTGCCGTACTGGTGGATCTTCTCCGCCATCTTGCCGTAGTACTCGTAG
>DATFGS010000632.1:0-5387 GCA_035249225.1 Candidatus Methylomirabilota bacterium
CCCCCCTCCGAGGGCAAGCGGAGCCCCCCTCCGGGATCAGGGTCGCATTCGGTGGAGCGAGGGGCCGGGGTCGCGGAGGGGGGCGGAGAGGTCGGCGAACTCGCAGAGGAGCGAGCGAGTGTCGCGGGGGTCGATGATCTCCTCGATCCAGAACGCCTCCGCGGAGCGGAACGGGGAGCGCAGCTTCTGGAGCCGCTCCTCGATCTCCACCATCTTGGCCGCCGGATCGGCGGCCGCGTCGAGATCGGCGCGGTACGCGGCCTCGATGCCCCCCTCGAGGGGCAGCGAGCCCCAGCGTCCCGAGGGCCACGCGTAGCGGGGACCGTAGCGTGCCCCCGGCTTGTGGGCGGCGCCGGCCACCCCGAACACGTTGCGGACGATGACCGCGCACCACGGGATGGTCGACTGCCAGATCGCCGACATCGCGCGCACCCCCTGCTTGATGGTGCCGGTCTGCTCGGCCTCGAGCCCGATCAGGAAGCCCGGGCAATCCACCAGGTACACCACCGGGAGGTGGAAGGTCTGCGCGAGGTCCACGAAACGCTCCACCTTCTGGCAGGTGTCGGCGGTCCAGGCGCCGCCGTAGAAGTAGGGATCGCTCGCCAGCACCGCGACCGGCCAGCCGTCCAGCCGGGCCAGGCCGGTGATGATCGCGCGTCCGTAGAGCGGCTGGATCTCGAAGAACGACCCGCGGTCCACCACCGCCTCCACGATCGCGCGCATCTTGTACGGCTTGCGGATGTCGCGCGGCACCGCGTCCGCCAGCCACTCCTCGCGGCGCTCCCGATCGTCGGTCTGCGGGCCGCGCGGGGGCAGCTCGTAGATGGACGACGGCAGGTAGGACAGGAAGCGCCGCGCGACCGCGAAGGCTTCCTCCTCCGTATCCACCGCCTGGTCCACCGCGCCCGCCTTGAGCTGGATCTGCCAGCCGCCGAGCTCGTTCTTGGTGAGCTTCTGGCCGAGCCGCTCGACCACCGGCGGACCGGCCACGAAGAGCGCCGACTTGTCCTTCACCATCACCGAGAGGTGCGCGGCCGCGAGGTGCGCGGCCCCGAGGCCGGCCACCGAGCCCAGGCCCAGCGCAACCCGCGGCACCGTGCCGATGCTGTTCACCACCCATTCCCAGCCGGACACGCCGGGCACGTTGGCGCGCCCGGTGGTCTCGATGGTCTTCACCGAGCCGCCGCCCCCCGAGCCCTCGACGATGCGGATCAGGGGCAGGCGCAGCTCGTTGGCCATCTGCTCGCACTGGTTGTGCTTGCCCTTGATCGTCGCGTCCGCCGAGCCGCCGCGCACCGTGAAGTCGTCGCCGCCCACCACCACCGGGCGGCCGTCGAGCCGCGCGCGGCCGAAGACGAAGTTGGACGGGGTCAGCTCCTTGAGATCGTTCCTGGCATCGTAGGAGGCCTTCCCGGCGATCTTGCCGATCTCGTGGAAGCTCTGCGGATCCACCAGCCGGTCGATGCGCTCGCGAATCGTGTAGCGCCCGCCGTCGTGCTGCCGCTTGACCCGCTCCGCGCCGCCCAGCCCCTCCGCGAACTCCTCGCGGCGCTTCAGCTCGTCCATCTCGGACTTCCAGTTCATGGCGAGACCTCCGCGGGGGATGGTAGCAGGGAGCGCGCGGGATGCCTAGGCGGAGCCGAACACGAGCGAGATGCGATTACGGTCGCCGGCCCGCCGGTACTCGACGTGCTCGGCCATCGCGGAGACGAGGAGCACGCCGAGCCCGCCCACCGGCCGGTCCTGCACCTCCGCGGCCGGGTCGGGGCTCGCCACCGCCGCGAAGGGATCGTGCGGCGGGCCGGTGTCCTCGTAGACGAGCGCGAGGCGGCCGGGCGTCACCTCGCAGTCGAGCCGCACCGGCGCGTCGCTGTCCGCCCCGTGCCCGTGCACCACCGTGTTGGTGAAGAGCTCCTCCACCAGGAGCGTGACGCGCAGGCACATCGCCCGGTCGAGCGCGGCGGCCGCGCACACCTCGGCCAGGAAGGTCTCGACCTGCGGCAGGGCGTCGCGGCGGGCGGGAAAGATCCGCTGGTGGCGGGGGCCGCTCATTGGGCTATTGTAAGGGCCGCCGGGAGCGCGTCAACGCTTCCCCGGGACCGTGAACATTCGCCATCGTCGGAAGGACATCGCCATGCTCGATTCTCCCAGCTCGAAGCTCCCGCGCCTGATCGCGCTGATCGCCGCCGTCGTGGTCCCCCTCCTCGCGGCACCGCTCCTTGCGGCCGCGCAGCCGGCTCAGAAGGTCTTCCGCGTCGGCCACCTGGTCGCAGGCGGGCGGACCGCCGACGGCGGCCCGCCCCGCCCGTATCGCGACACGTTGCGCGGGCTGGGCTACGTCGAGGGCCAGAACATCGTGTACGAGACCCGGTTCGCGGAGGGCCGGGTCGAACGGCTGCCCGACCTGGCCGCGGAGCTCATCCGCCTGAAGGTCGACGTCCTCGTGACCCAGGGGGGCGCGGCGACCGCGGCCGCCAAGCAGGCCACCTCGACGGTCCCGATCGTCATGGCGCCGGCCTCGGGTGACGCGGTCGCGGTCGGGTTCATCGCGAGCCTCGCGCGGCCCGGGCAGAACATCACGGGCCTGACCGACGAGTCGGTCCAGCTCAGCGCGAAGCGGATGGAGCTCCTGAAGGAAACGGTCCCCCGGGCCACGCGCATCGCCATCTTCTGGAACGCCAATGACCAGGGGATGACGCTCCGCTATCGCGAGATCGAGAAGGCGGCACGGATCCTCCACGTGGAGGTGCAGGCGCACGGCGTGCAGGGCCCCGAGGACTTCGACACCGCGTTCGCCGCGATGACCCGGCAGCGGCCGGACGCCATGTTCCTGGTGGCCGACGCGATCACGACCCTCCATCGCAAACGGTTCATCGAGTTCGCGGCGACCCAGCGCATTCCCGCCATGTACGAGATCAACGTCCACGTCCGCGACGGCGGGCTGATGTCGTACGGCCCCAACTTCGAGGACAGCTTCCGGCAGGCCGCGGTCTACGTCGATCGCATCCTCAAGGGCGCGAAGCCGGCCGACCTCCCGGCCCAGCAGCCGACGACGTACATCCTCGCGGTCAATCTCAAGACCGCGGCGACGCTCGGGCTGACCATCCCGCCCTCGGTCCTGCTGCGCGCCGATGAAGTGATCCAGTAGGCCGGGGCTCGTCGCCTATCCGGCGTAGGCCCGCCTCAGCTCGGCGATATCGATCTTCTTCATCCGCAGCATGGCCGTCATCACCCGCTGGGACTTTCCGGCATCGGGGTCACTGAGCATCTCGACCAGCGCGGTGGGCACGATCTGCCACGACACGCCGTATCGGTCCTTCAGCCAGCCGCACTGCTGAGCGCTCGGATCCCCGCCCGCGCAGAGCTTCGTCCAGTAGTGGTCGGCTTCCTCCTGCGTCTCGCAGTTCACCTGGAACGAGATGGCCTCATTGAACTTGAACTCCGGACCGCCGTTGAGCGCGGTGAACGTCTGGCCTTCCAGCTCGAACGCCACGGCCATGACGGTCCCCGGCGCCTTGCCGTGGATCTCCCTTCCGGCCTCGCCGTAGCGAGACACGGTCACGACCTTCGACTTCTTGAAGATCCCGGTATAGAAGGTAACCGCCGCTTCGGCCTGGTCGTCGAACCACAGGCACGGGGTGATCTTGTTGATGACGGCCACGGTATATCTCCTTTTCGGGCCATGTCCTGGGATTCGGCCAGCTCGTTCACCGGGTAGTCGCTGGAAGAAGCACGGAATCGACAAGAAAGGACCCCGGGGCGCCTTCCCGTCCCCCTACAGGGGGCACTCCATCTCGACGATCTCCAGCGCCGAGCCCGGCGCCCGCGGCCGCCGGACCCCGGTCTCTCGAAAGCCCGCCCGCGAATACAGGGCGATCGCGGCCGGGCTCCGGGCCGGGGCCCAGAGACCCAGACGGCGCAACCCCCGATCGCGGGCCCAGCCGAAGACCGCCTGCAGGAGGAGCCGGCCCACGCCGCGCCGCCGCCACGCCGGGTCGACCCACATGCCGCCGACTCGCCCCGCGTCGATCCGGTCCTGATCGAGCAGGCCATACGTCGAGCCGACCGGGTCCCGGCCCTCCCAGGCGAGGAACATCACGTGGCGCCCCGGCTCCGTGACCGACCGGGTCAGGTCCTCCCAGTAGGCCGGAGCGCGAGCCGCGGCCTCGGCGACCGTCTCTCCGAAGGACTCGGGAGCGTCCCCCAGCGCGCGCAGCCGGAGATCACGGTGCAGCTCCACCTCGTGGGCCTCCAGCCGGCGGACCAGCACGCGGCGATCGCCGCCCATCCTCTACGTCACTTCGGCCAGGTACGTGGTGAGGCGCCTGATCCTCGCATCGGTCATGACGAAGACATCGCAGAACACCGCGTGGAGCACGCCCCCATCCCGCCGCGTGGCCTGAACCCGCCCTTCCACGACCACGACGTCGCGCTCCTCGATCATCCGGGTCGTGGTGATGGTCGGGCTCCCCACGAAGGCGTCGTTCTCGATCTCCTTGTCGAACGCGAGCTTCCCGACGAGGTGAAATGCGCCCGGCATCTCCCACTCGACGTCCTCGGTCAGGCAGGACAGGATCAGCGCGTGGTCCGACTTCCGGAAGCCTTCCAGGTATCGCTCGACGGTGGCCTTGTTCTCGGACACGCTCATCCCGCGGCTCACCCGCGCGGAGCGGGCGTCGACGTACACCCAGGTCTGTCTCCCCGAAGCGAGCATCGCCGCGATCCGCTCGTACGCGGCGAGCCGCTCGTACTGGTCGGCCGCCGCGAGCTCCGCGCCGCTGATCTCGAACACGGTGCCGCTCACCCGACTGTCGTCTCGGCCGTTGAACGTGACGTTCGCGTGGTGCGTCTGGCCGGCCGTCGCCACGACCTGGGGGTCCTCGATCCGTACCCGCGACGGCTCGAACCCGAGGAGCTCGTCCTTCCGCCCCTGGAGCCGCCGTCCGAACGTGGACAGCTGCACGCTCTCCTGCTGGAGCGTGCCGTAGGAGAAGAGTAGCGGCATGGGGGCGGAACCTCGTTCAGGATGTCCGGTCGGTATAGTACACCCGCCCCGCAAAGGTCTTCCCCAGGGCCCTGCGGAGGGCCGCGCGCTTCTCCTTCGTGAAATCGAAGGTGGCCTCGATGACCCCGTCGCCATCGATCCGGCGGGCGGCCTCCTCGTCGAGCTGCACTCTGACCCGGTCGTCGAAGAGCTGGAACGACGCGATGTGGCCGTACCACGACCATCCCTGGCCGCAGGTCTCGAGATACACGTCGTCCATCCCCAGGCGCACATCCTGGTCGGTGAACGTGTGCTTGCGCTGAGTCATCAGATAGCGCTCGGCCTCGAGCGTCTCGTCGACACTCAGCATGACCCGTATCCCCCAGTGCTCCTCGGAGATGTC
>DATFGS010000633.1:0-1991 GCA_035249225.1 Candidatus Methylomirabilota bacterium
CGGAAGAAGAGCGGCTCGATCTTGGAGAGATCCTTCGAGATCGCCATCGTGAGGAGATCGGCGAAGCCCTGGAGGATGATGAGGGCGTTGAGGTCGGCGTCGTTCTCGACCACGCCCTTGATGCGCTCCAGGATGCCGTCGTTCACCTTCTGGATGTTCTCGTAGTGCGTCTCGAGGCGCTCGAGACCGAGATCGGGCTGCTCGCCCCGCTTGGCCACGAAGTACTGGCGCAGGAGGTACATCGAGACCGAGCGGACGATGGTCTCCTCCGCGGTCGAGAACGGCAGGTGGAAGCGCGCCATCGGCTTGAGGAAGTCCATGTAGGGGCAGGAGCTGGTGGCCATGACGAGGCCGAAGATGCCGAAGATCCCCCGCTGCAGCGGGAGCTGCTTGACGTAGGTCCGCTCCTCGGTGGTCACCGTGACGGTGGCTTCGGCCACCGAGGCCTTGTCCTTGAAGAACTCCACCAGAGTCGCGAGGTTGGTGGCCACCGGGCAGTACGGGTGCTGGGCGGGTTCTAGCGGGCAATGTCCGCATTGGTGGTTCTCGAGCCGGGCCCACGCGGGTGGCCGCTCGCGCCCGGGAGGCTGATAGGACAGGCTGGCGCGGTCCAGCTCGACGGTGTAGGCCTTGGAGCCCCCGTCGGGAAACGCGAAGTTGTAAACGATCTTAATCGAGTTCACCGGTTACCCGCGAGCGTAGCGAGGCCGGGGCCGCCGCGTCAATGAATCAGTCGGGTCCTGGGGAGCCGGTCGGGGCGGGGGCCTGGCGGGACGCGTGCTATGTTGGGGCGGTGCCGTCCGTTTTCGAGCCCGCGGCCGTCGGCCGGCCGGCACCCCTGTTCAGCTTGACCTCGGTGCAGAGCGAGCCCGTGGAGCTCGCGGCGTACCGCGGGCGCCGGAACGTGGTCGTCTGGTTCTCGCGCGGGTTCACCTGCCCGTTCTGCCGGATGTACATGGACGGCATGCGTGACGGCTACGAGCTGCTCCAGGCGGCCGACGCCGAGATCATCCTGGTCGCCCCCAACCTGTTGCAATCGGCCCGGATCTTCTTCGGCCACAGCCCGACGCCTTACCCCTTCGTCTGCGACCCCGACAAGCGGCTCTTCGCGGTCTACGGGCTCGGCGACCGGGGCGCCCTCGAGGCGACGCGCTCCGCGGTGGTGAGCTTCTCCTGCGCGTTCACCCACGGCGACACCGGCCCCCAGCTGCGGGGCTCGACGTCATGAACCGGTAGCCTCGCCGAGCTCGCCCGGACGCACTGCCCCGCCGCCCGCCGGTAGATCCGGCCCGCCCGCCCGGCCCGTAGTACAGGGCAGGGGATCAATATGTCGGGGGGGTTTGGCCATTGAAATACCACCGGCAGTATCGTATGACTTGAGACGACCGATGCCAGCTTTCGACATCGACTCGTATGTCGGTCGCTCGAGGGCAGTGGACCTTGCGGCCATCGACTGGGCCGCGGTGCCACGGCATCCGGTGCCTCCCGAGGCCCTCCGTACCATGCGTTTCATGCAGGACATCGAGAGCCACACCATCATCTACCTCCGCTCCCTGCTGGCCACCCGCGCGGTCGACGACCCGGATGTCGCCACCTTCCTGGCCTGCTGGGTCTACGAGGAGACCTTCCACGGCCTGGCGCTGCAGCGCTTCCTGGAAGCGGCCGGCGCGCCGGTGGGCGAGCGCCCCCTGCCCCGTGGCCGGGAGCCGTGGCCCAAGCGGATCGAGGCGGCCGCGACCGCGATGGTGTCGAAGGCCTGGCCCGACTTCTGCGCGGTGCACATGACCTGGGGCGCGATCAACGAGCTGACCACGCTCACCGGCTATCGGCGGCTGGCCGCGCTGACCGACCATCCGGTCCTCGCGGACCTGCTGGAGCGGATCGCGCTCGACGAGTCGCGCCACTTCTTCTTCTACTACCGCCAGGCCGAGATCCGCTTGCAGCGGCGCGCGGTCGCGCGGGCCGCGCGCGTCCTGGTGGACCGGTTCTGG
>DATFGS010000634.1:0-16027 GCA_035249225.1 Candidatus Methylomirabilota bacterium
TGAAGGCGCCGGGCTACGAGCGCAAGAAGCTGACCGGCGGCGAGGCCACCGACGTCACCGTGAAGCTCGCGCCGCATCAGGTACGCGCCGCGTACCTCACCTACTACGGGGTGGCCGACCGCGGCATCCGCCAGCGCGTGCTCGATCTCGTGGAGCGCACCGAGCTCAACGCGGTGGTCATCGACATCAAGGGCGATCGCGGCCTGATCCCGTATCGCACCTCGGTCCAGGCCGCGCTCGACGCGGGCGCGCAGGGCCCGGTCATCATCAAGGACTTCGACGACCAGCTCGCGGCCTGGAAGGCGCAGGGTATCTACACCATCGCCCGGATCGTGGCCTTCAAGGACAACGTGCGGGCCAACACCCGGCCCGACCTCGCGATCATCGACACCCGCACCGGCAAGCCGTGGATCGACCGCGAGAACCTGGCGTGGGTGGATCCGTTCCGCCAGGAGAACTGGGACTACATCATCTCGGTCGCGAAGGAAGCCGCGCTCAAGGGCTTCGACGAGATCCAGTTCGACTACGTGCGCTTCCCCACCGACGGCAAGCTCGCCGCCGCGCGCTACTCGCAGCCCAACAACGCGTCCACGCGCCTGCCCGCCATCGCCGGGTTCCTGGCCAAGGCCCGGCGCGAGCTGGGACCGACCGGCGTGTTCCTGGCCGCGGACATCTTCGGCTACACCGCCTTCAACGCCAACGACACCGACATCGGGCAGCGCATCGAGGAGCTCTCGGTGAGCCTCGACTACATCTGCCCCATGGTCTACCCGTCGGGCTATCACCTGGGCATCCCCGGCGTCCGGAACCCGGTGCTGAATCCCTACGAGATCGTGAAGGAGAGCGTCCGCCTGACCCGCCAGCGCTCCCAGAACCCGGGCGCGCAGGTGCGGCCGTGGCTGCAGGACTTCAAGGACTACGCGTTCGACAAGCGGATCTTCGGCCCCGGCGAGGTGCGCGCGCAGATCCGCGGCAGCGACGACGGCGGCGGCTCCGGCTGGATGCTGTGGAACCCGAAGAACGACTACACGGGCGCCGCGCTCCGCTCCAAGACCTCCGCCATCTCCAAGTCGTCCCAGTAGCCATGCGCGCCGCGCTCTCGGTTGCGCTGCTCGGCATCACCCTCGCCGTCGCCGTGCTGGCGGGCGCCCAGGCGCCCACGCGGGAGCCCAACGAGCTGGGCCGCGTGATGATCCTCGAGTACCACAAGATCGACACCCCGGAAGCCCGCTGGACCCGGACGCCGGAGAACTTCCGGCGCGACCTGCAGCGCCTCTGGGAGCGCGGCTACCGGACGGTGGCGCTCAACGACTACCTCGACGGCAAGATCGCCCTGCCCGCGGGCACCACGCCGCTCATCCTGACCTTCGACGACTCCTCGCCGGGCCAGTTCCGGTATCTCCAGCGCGGCAGCGACTGGGTCATCGATCCCGAGTGCGGGATCGGCATCCTGGAAGCCTTCGCGCGGGAGCATCCGGGCTTCGGCCACGCGGCCACGTTCTACGTGCTGCCGGGCGCCAACCCGCCCAACCGGCTCTTCAACCAGCCCGAGCTGGCCACCCGCAAGCTGCAGTACCTGGTCAGCCAGGGCTACGAGATCGGCAATCACTCCCTCTGGCACGCGGAGCTGGGCCGCTACCCCGAGGCCGTCGTGCGCGAGCAGCTCGCGGGCGCCCAGGAGTGGGTGCAGCGCCACGTGCCCGGCTATCGCTTCCGCACCCTCGCGCTCCCGCTCGGCAGCTACCCCAAGGACCTCGGGTGGGCGCTCTCGGGCGAGGCGAAGGGCATGAAGTACAAGCACGACGCCATCCTGATGGTGGCCGGCGGCGCGGCTCCGTCGCCGTACGCACGGAACTTCGACCCCAATCGCCTGCCCCGCATCCAGGCGGTGGGGCCCGATCTCGATTACTGGATCACCTACTTCGACCGGAACCCCGGGGAGCGTTACGTGAGCGACGGGGACGCCGCGACCATCACGGTGGCGAGCGGCAACACCGGCAAGGTGGGGGCGATTCGCACGTCCCGCATCATCGAGCGGCGGTAGCCGCGCGGCGCTACTTGTAGAGCAGGTAGGTCGCGCGGCGCTGCAGGAACGCGTTGCGCGCGTAGTCGGCCCAGGCGAGCACCCGCGCGAACGGATCGCCCCGCAGCATGGACCACATCGTGGATCGGTTCACCAGCAGGTTCTGGATGGCCGCCGGCCGGAAGTTCCCCGGATAGCGCTCCATCAGCTCGCGGCCCAGCGCGAGCCCCACCGTCACCGGGCGCAGCGCATCGCGATCCGTCACCTCGAGCCGCACCCCGCCGACCTGGCGTCCGGCGTGGACGCTCGAGGTGGGGGTGAAGAAGACGGGATGGAACTGCACCCCGGCCAGGCCGCGCGCGTTCATCGCGTCGGCCAGCGCCTGGGGGTCCGCGATCCAGGGCGCGCCGATCACCTCGAACGGCATCTCGGTGCCCCGCCCGACCGAGAGGTTGGTCGCCTCCAGCAGGCCCACGCCGGAGTAGAGCAGCGCCTGGGTCTGGCTCCGGATATTGGGTGACGGGTTCACCCACGTGAGGCCGGTCTCGTCGAACCACTGGTTTCGCTGCCAGTTCTCGAGCGGGATCACCGTCAGCTTGACCGGCAGCTTCCGCTCCGCCACCACCATCTGGGCGAACTCGCCCATGGTCATCCCGGTGCGCACCGGGATCGTGTGGGGCGCCGTGAAGGAGCGCATGTCGGGATCCATCAACGGCCCCTCCACCACGCTGCCCGTGATGGGGTTCGGCCGGTCCAGCACCACGACCTGGATCCCGCGCCGCCCACCCTCCTCCAGCGCGTACACCAGCGTGGTGAGATAGGTGTAGTAGCGCACGCCGACGTCCTGGATGTCGAAGACCAGCGTGTCGATGCCGTTGAGCTGCTCGGGCGACGGGCGCCGCGCCGGGCCGTAGAGGCTCCAGATCGCGAGCCCGGTGGCCGCGTCGCGGCCGTGGGGGACGTTGGCGTCCACGAGCCCGGTGATCCCGTGCTCCGGCGAGAAGAGCGCCCGGAGCTTCACCTGCGGGGCCGCGGCCAGCAGATCCACCGCGCGGCGCCCCTGGGTGTCGATGCCGGTCTGGTTGGTGATCAGGCCGACGGTGCGCCCGGCCAGTGGCGCGAAGTCGTCGGCCACGAGGCGATCGAGCCCGGTCAGCGTGGACCCCTCGGGCAGGAGGGGCACCCCATCCGCGGCCGGGCTCGCGGTCGTCCCGTTCCGGATCGAGGCGGTCGCGGCCGTCGGCTCCTCCCGGGGCGCGAAGCGGGTGCCGACCGCGGCGCTGATCCGCCGGCGGAGCTCGGCCACGTCGCCCTTGCCGTAGGGGTGGACGCGATTGGTGAGCAGGATCATGTAGACGCCGGTGGCCGGGTCCATCCAGATGGCGGTGCCGGTGAAGCCGGTGTGGCCCACCGTGCCCATCGGGAAGTACGCGCCTAGCGTGCGCGAGTACGGCGAGGAGATGTCCCAGCCGAGGCCGCGGGTGGACTCGCCGATCACGTGCGGCGCGAACATGGCCCGCACGGTGGCCTCCTTCAGGTAGCGCCGCCCGCCGAGCTGGCCGCCGGCCAGGAGCATGCGGCAGAACCGGCTCAGGTCGCTCGCGGTCGAGAACACGCCGGCGTGGCCGGCGATGCCGCGCAGCAGCCGCGCGTTGCCGTCGTGCACCACCCCGCGCAGGGGACCCTGGTTGTTCACCGCCTCGGTGGGCGCGATCCGCTTGCGCCACGCGGCGGGCGGGTCGAACGCGGTGTCGCGCATGCCGAGCGGGGCGTAGAACTGCTTCCGCGCGAAGGTGTCGAGCGGCTCGCCGCTCACGCGCCGGACCAGCTCGCCGAGCAGGATGAAGCCGGTATCGCTGTAGAGGAACGTGGAGCCGGGCGGGACCGCGAGCCCGGCGCGCGCCTGGATCCGCGCCGCCTCCGGGAAGCCCTTGGCCATGGCCTCGCGCGACGGCAGATCGTTCATTCCCGCCGAGTGCGTGAGCAGGCGCAGCACCGTCACGTCCTGGTAAGCGGCGGAATCGAATTCCTTGAGGTACCGGCCGAGCGACGCGTTCAGATCGACCTTGCCCATCTCCCAGAGCCGCAGGACGGCCGGCGTGGTGGCGATCACCTTCGTGAGCGAGGCGATGTCGAAGATGGTGTCCGCGGTCATCAGCTCGGGATGCGGCACGGTGGCGCGCCAGCCCAGTACCTTGCGATGGAGCACCTGGTCTCCCTGGCCGACGACCAGCACCGCACCCGGGATCTCGGAGGAGGCCACCGAGTCCCGCACCGCCTCGTCCACCGCCTGCTGCCAGGTCACGGTCTGGGCCCCGACGGGGGCCGGCGCGGTCGCGACCAGCATTGTCGGCAGGACGAGCGCGGAGAGGACGAGCACCGCCGAGCGAAACCGAAACGGCATGGCCCTATGATACGGGGCTCGCGCACGTGCCGCCGCGCGAAAATCGCGGCGGCCCGGCCCGTGCTACGATTCGCCCGTGGCGCAGCGCGTATTCGTGACCGGCGGCACCGGCTTCGTCGGCAGGGCGGTCGTCCGCGCACTTCTTGCGCAGGGTTTTCTCGTCCGCTGCCTCGTGCGGCCGGGCTCGGAGGGGGACCTCAAGGGCTTCGAGTCCATCGACCGCGTGCCCGGCGACGTGCTCCGGCCCGACGGGCTCGCCGCGAGCGTGGAGGGCTGCAGCGCCCTGGTGCACCTGGTCGGCATCATCCGCGAGCAGCGCGGGAGCGGCGTCACCTTCGAGCGCCTGCACGTCCAGGCCACCCGGAACATGCTGGCGCTCGCCCGCGCGGCCGGCATCAAGCGCTTCGCCCAGATGAGCGCGCTCGGCACGCGGCCCGCCGCGCGCGCGCGGTATCACCAGACGAAGTGGGAGGCGGAGGAGGCGGTCCGCGCGAGCGATCTCGAGTGGACCATTCTCCGGCCGTCCATCATCTTCGGGCGCGGCGACGCCTTCATGTCCGTGCTGGGTCGCGCGGTCAAGCGGCTGCCCGTGATGCCGGTGCTGGGCGACGGCCGCTACCGGCTCCAGCCGATCCCGGTGGAACAGGTCGCGAAGGGATTCGCCCGCGCGCTGCGCGCTCCCGAGAGCGTCCGCCAGACGTACGAGGTGGCCGGCCCGACGCCCTACGCCTTCGTGGACCTGCTCGACGCGGTCGGCCGCGCGGTCGGCCGCGCGCGCGTGCGCAAGCTGCACGTTCCGCTCGCCCCCGTGCGCGCGATGACGCGCGCGCTCGACTGGCTGCCGCTCTATCCGCTGTCGACCGACCAGCTCATCATGCTCGAGGAAGAGAGCGTGACCGATCCCTCGCGCTTCTTCGCGGATCTGGATCTCCAGCCCGAGGCGCTCGCGGACGGCCTCGCGCGCATGTTCGCCGCGTCATGAGCGAGTGGCCGGTGCACGGCGCCTTCCCGCACCAGCACGGCGACGCGCGCGGGCTGATGGAGCGGATCCAGGCCCAGCTCCGCGAGCGCATCGAGGAAGCCGTGGAGATGGCGGCGCTGAAGCTCATGGTGGATCTGCGCGCGGCCACCGGACGCCCGGCGCCCGAGACCACCAGCACCGCCGACCGCGCCGAGTTCGAGGCCGGGTCGCGGGCCCTGCTGGCGTGGCTGCGCGGCGCGTACCTGGCCGAGCTGCCCGCGGACCTGCGCGCGGGCTTCGACGAGGCCGAGGCCGCCGCGGGCGACCAGCCCGCGCGCCTGCTCACCGGCCAGGTGTGGCTGGCCCGGCGCCTCCCCGACTACTGGCAGCGCTTCGAAGGCTACCAGCGCCGGTATGCCGAGCAGCAGCTGGCCGACCCGACCGGGCCCGGGTGGCTCAAGCGGCTTTTCGGCTGATCCGCGCCGGCGCCTCGGCGCCGTCCTTGCGAAGCCCCGCGACGGCCCAGAGGTCCTCGCACTCCTCGAGGGTGCGCGCCCATTCGTCGTAGCCATCCAGCAGCGCGGTCCGGAGCGCGGTCAGCCGCTCCTCGCAGCGCTCGATAGGGGCCCTCAGATCGGACTTGAGACCGGCGGCGGTGCCCTCCCCCGCCCGCACGGCAACCCGGTCAAGCAGGCGATTCAGCTCGTCCTGTAGCAGCCTCTCCAAGGCGTTCATCTCCTTACCTCCTGTGGGATCTACATACTAAACAGATGAGGAGCTGACCTGTCAAGCTGGAACGGGAGATTCCGCTTGACGCCGTGAAACAAGAGCCTTATGGTCGCAACACATGTTGCACGGATGGCTACTCCTGTTGCTGAGCCTCCCACCCCGGCCGTCGAGCCTGCGCGTCCGCTCCTGGCGGAGGCTTCGAGGGCTCGGCGCGGTTCCGCTCAGGAGCTCGGCCTACCTCCTGCCCGATTCGCCGGACCGCTATGAGCAATTCCAGTGGCTCGCCCAGGAGGTCCAGCGCGACGGCGGCGAGGCCACCCTGCTTCGCGTGGACCGGATCGAGAACATGCAGCAGCCGGACGTGGTGCGCCTGTTCCACGAGGCTCGCAACCAGGACTACGCAGCCCTCGCGGAGCGCTACCGCAAGCTGCTCAAGGGGCGCCGGCCGCGGCTCGCCGAGGAGCTCGCGCGGCTCGCGCGTGAGATGGACCGGCTCACCGAGATCGACTTCTTCGAAGCGCCCGGCCGCCGGGAGGTCGAACGGGCACGGGAAGCCGTCGAGGAGCGCACGGCCTCGGGACGGGCCCGGCCGGCGGGCGCGGCCCCGCCCCTCGATCTCGCGGCGCTCAAGGGACGCCGCTGGGTCACGCGGCCGCGCCCGCACGTGGACCGCATCGCGTCCGCGTGGCTCATCAAGCGCTTCGTGGATCCGGAGGCCGAGTTCGTCTTCGCGCCGCCCGACCAGATTCCGCCTGACGCGATTCCGTTCGACATGGCCGGCGTGGACTTCGGCCATCAGGGCGAGGACTGCACGTTCGAGACGCTCCTGCGCCGCAGCGGGCTCCGCGATCGCAAGCTCGCCATCCTGGCCGAGATCGTCCACGAGGCGGATATCAAGGACCAGAAGTTCACGCGCGAGGAAGCCCGCGGGATCGATCTCGCGCTGCGCGCGCTGCTGAGCGCGATCAAGGACGACCACGAGGCCCTCGCGCACGGGATGACCCTGTTCGATGGTCTCTACGCCACCGTCGGGGAGCACGCATGAGCGAGCCGCGCACGACCTGGGGCCTGATCCGCTACTTCCTCTACCTCGGCAGCCTCGGCTTCGGGGGGCCGGTGGCCCTCATCGGCTACATGCAGCGCGATCTCGTCGAGCGCCGATCGTGGTTCACCAGGCAGGACTACTTCAAGGGCCTGACGCTCTCCCAACTCGCCCCGGGCCCCCTCGCCGCCCAGCTCGCCATGTGCCTGGGCTATGTCCACGGCGGCGTCGCGGGCGCCACCCTGATCGGACTCGCGTTCATCCTCCCCTCGTTCCTGATGACGC
This sequence comes from Candidatus Methylomirabilota bacterium, assembly GCA_035249225.1. Classification (GTDB taxonomy): domain Bacteria; phylum Methylomirabilota; class Methylomirabilia; order Rokubacteriales; family CSP1-6; genus CAMLFJ01. The sequence goes on from DATFGS010000634.1 coordinate 7,445, forward strand.
TCGGGCTGGGCGCGGTCTACGTCGCCTACGGCGGCCTCGGATGGATGCAGGCGGCCTTCTACGGAGTGGGCGCGGCGGTCATCGGCATCATCGTGCGCTCGGCCTGGAAGCTCCTGCGCCTCTCGCTCGCGGCCGACCGGCTGCTGTGGGCGATCGCCGGGGCGATGGCGCTCGTCACGGTGTGGACCGAGACCGAGATCGGTAGCCTGTTCATCCTGTGCGGCGTCGTGGTGCTCCTGGTCCAGGCGCCGCCACGCCGCCTGCTGGCCTGGGCCGGCTCGAGCAAGAGCCTGCCCATGCTCGCGTGGCCCCTGTCCCTGATGACGGGCCTGACCGCCACCGCGACGCCCGGGGTGCTGGCCCAGGTTTTCTGGTTCTTCACGAAGGCCGGCGCCTTCGTGTTCGGCAGCGGCCTGGCCATCGTGCCCTTCCTCTACGGCGGCGTCGTGCAGGAGTACCGGTGGCTCACCGACCAGCAGTTCCTCGACGCGGTCGCGGTGGCCATGCTGACGCCGGGGCCCGTGGTGATCACGGTGGCCTTCATCGGCTATCTCGTCGCGGGCGTGGTGGGCGGCACCGCGGCGGCGGTCGGCGTCTTCCTGCCCACCTACCTCTTCGTCGTGGTGCCGTACCGCTGGTTCGATCGCTTCGGCGAGAACCCGCAGGTGAAGGCCTTCGTCAACGGCGTGACCGCCGCGGCGGCGGGCGCCATCGCGGGCGCCTGCGTCGTGCTCGGCCGCCGCGCCATCTTCGACCTGCCCACCGTCCTGATCGGCCTGGCCGCGTTCGGCCTGCTCTGGCGCCTGAAGGTGCCCGAGCCGATCCTGATCGCGGCGGCGGGCGTCACCGGCCTGATCATCTTCTGGCTGAAAGGAGCCCTATGAGCCCAGCACGGTCCATTCTCTTCGTCTGCCTGCACGGCGCGGCTAAGAGCGTCCTCGCCGCCGCCGATTTCGAGAAGCTGGCCGCCGCGCGCGGCATCACCGTCACTGCCGAGGCGGCCGGCACCGAGCCGGATCCCGCGATGGCCCCCGCCGTGGTCGCCGCGCTGCGCGCGGAAGGGGTCGAGCTCGGCGGCAAGCGACCGCACCGGGTCACCGCGGCCGACACCGCGCGGGCCGAGCGCGTCGTCACGTTCGGCTGCGAGCTCGGCGAGGCGATGCCGGCCGCGGTGCCGGTGGAGCGCTGGGACGATGTGCCCGCGGTGAGCGAGAGCCTGCCGCTCGCCCGCGCCGCGATCCGGCGCCATCTCGACCGCCTGCTCGACGAGTGCGCGGCCGATCGCGCGTGAGCCGCGACGGGTGCCTCGTCTTCGTCGCCAAGGCGACGCGCACGTTCTGCTACGGCTTCCTCGGCGTGCTCTTCCCGGTCTACCTGGCCGAGCGGGGCCTCGACGCCCGGCAGATCGGCGTGGCGGTGACCCTCACCCTGCTCGCGAGCGCGGTCATGACCTTCGCGATCCGGCGTCCCGCCGAGCGCTACGGGACGCGGGCCGCGCTGTTCGCTCAGGCCGCCCTCATCGTGGTCTCCGCCCTGGTCTTCCTCGCGACCGAGCAGCCGTGGCTGATCGTCGCCGCCGCCATGGTCGGCAACCTCGCGGTCGGCACGGGTGAGACCGGCCCGTTCCTGACCCTCGAGCAGGTCGCGGTGACGCGCGCCACCCCTCGCGAGGGGCTGACCACCGCGCTCAGCCTCTACAATCTGGCCGGCTATGCCGCGTCCGCGCTCGGCGCCGCCGCGGTCGGGTTCGCGGGCCCCTCACCCCGGCTGCTGTTCTCGGCGTTCCTCGTCGGCGGGCTCGTCCAGATGGGCGCCTATGCGCTGATGCGGCCCGATCCCGCCACGTCAGCCGTCCCCCGCCACGCGGCGACAATGCCGTCGCGCCCGCTCATCCATCGCCTGGCCGCGCTCTTCGCGCTGGACTCGCTGGCCGGCGGCTTCGTGCTCCAGAGCCTCATCGCCTACTGGCTGTACACCCGCTTCGAGATGGATCTGGCCGCGCTGGGCTGGACCTTCTTCGGTGCGCAGATCCTCTCGGGGCTCTCCCTGCTCCTGGCCGCGCGCCTCGCGCCCCGCCTGGGCCTCGTCAACACCATGGTCTTCTCCCACCTCGTCTCGAACGTGCTGCTGATCGGGGTCGCGCTCGCCCCGTCCGCCGGGTTGGCGGTGGCCCTGCTGCTGGCCCGGCACCTGCTCTCCCAGATGGACGTCCCCACCCGGCAGAGCTTCCTGATGCTGGCGGTGCAGGACCACGAGCGCGAGGGCGCCGCGAGCTTGACCAACGTGAGCCGGACCCTCGCCCAGTCGATCAGCCCCACTCTCAGCGGCTGGGTGATCGCGAGCGGGTCGCTCGCCGCGCCGTTCTTCCTGGGGGGCGGCCTCAAGATCGTCTATGACCTGATGCTCTACGCCACCATCCGCCGCATCGAGACGCGATGACGCCGTCCGACTACTGCAGCACGCGACGCATGCCGCGGTCCACGAGCCCGGGCGCGATGACGCTCATCACCGCCAGGATCCGTAGCGGCCAGTACGGGTAGACCTCCGGACGGGGCCGCCGCACGCAGGACAGGATCGCCTGGGCCACGCGCTCGGCCGATTGGACCGGCCCCATGGGCCGCCATCGCACCTTCTGGACCTCGGCCTCGTGGAACTCCGTCCCGGTGGTGCGGATCGGGTACACCAGCGTCACCGCGATCCCGGTCCCGGTCAGCTCCACCCGGAGCGCCTCGCTGAGCGCGCCCAGCGCGAACTTGGTCGCGCTGTAGGCGGCCCGGTAGGGGACCGCGCGCCGCCCCACGATCGACGAGATGTTGATGATGTGCCCGCGCCCCTGCCGCCGCATGATCGGCAGCGCGGCCTGGGTGGCGCCGAGCACCGCGACCACGTTGAGCTCGATCAGGGCGCGCAGCTCCTCGGCGGAGGTCTGCTCGAGCGTGGCCGAGAAACCCCGCCCCGCGTTGTTGACCAGCACGTCGAGCCGGCCCCACCGCTCGGCCACCTCGTCCACCATCGCCCGCACCGCGAGAGCATCCGTCACGTCCACCGCGTGGACGGTAGCCTCGCCCCCCTGCCCGGTCAGGTCGGCCGCGAGCTGCTCCAGCCGATCCTTCCGCCGCGCGCACAGGGCCACGCGCATCCCGGCGCCCGCCAACGCGCGGGCGGTGGCCGCCCCGATCCCCGACGATGCCCCCGTGACGAGCGCGACGCGCCCGCGCGGGTCAGCCACGCGGCCGACCGAGCATGCAGGAGATCTGGTAGCGGTGGCGCGCCACCCAGGCGTAGAGACGGGGGGCGAGCAGCTCCATGCCGGGCAGCCGGAAGGCCTGCGCCAGCCAGCGCCAGCCGCGCAGCCGGCGGAGGATCTCGGGGATCGCGGCGTCGCCGGCGAGCACGCGCCCGTCCGGCAGGATGAGCTGCATGGCCCGCAGGCACGTGCGCTCGTCCATCCACGGGTAGCGGGCGCGCCGCTCGGCCGCCTGGCAGGGCAGGAACTCGAAGTGTCCGGTCACCGCGCGCCGCGAGAGCCAGGCCACCCCGCCCCGGCACAGGCCGCAGGTGCCGTCGTAGATCAGGACGGCCCGCGCCCGGTCGGCCGGTGCCTGTGCCTCTTCCAGCTTGGAGGTCATCGGGCGCCATTGTACTCCCGACCGCCTCCATCGACCGTGGCAAGCCCCCAGGGCTCCAACGCGGCGCGGGAGCTCACGACACATTTGCCGGCGACCCAATCTGGCGCTCCAAAAGGCCTTGAATCACGACCACGCAGGTAGGATAGTTGATCCTCTTGCGCCAACCATCGCCGCGGCCAAAGCTAGTCGGTCGACGAGCGGTCGCGCCACGACCAGACGTGGCTCCCGCATTGCCGAAAGCGGCGACCGGTATCAGGGGACTGGACGAGATCACGGGAGGTGGCCTGCCCAGAGGCCGGGCCACGTTGATCTGCGGCGCGGCCGGGTCGGGCAAGACGGTCCTGGCGACCGAGTTCCTCGTCCGCGGCGTCGAGCTCGGTGAGCGTGGCGTATTCATGACCTTCGAGGAGAGCGCGGAAGACCTGACCTCCGACCTCGCCTCGCTTGGCTTCGATCTGGCCGGGCTCGTCGCCCAGAAGAAGATCGTCATCGACCATGTGCGCGTGAGCCGGCACGAGATCGAAGAAACGGGCGAATACGATCTGGAGGGGCTCTTCATCCGGCTGGACCACGCGATCAAGTCGGTCAATGCCAAGCGCGTCGTCCTGGACACCATCGAGACGCTCTTCGCGGGGTTCTCCAATCTGGGCCTCCTGCGAGTCGAGCTGGGGCGTCTCTTCAGCTGGCTCAAGAACCGAGGCGTGACCGCGGTCATCACCGGCGAGCGGGGCCAGGGAACGCTGACCCGGCACGGGCTCGAAGAGTATGTCTCGGACGCGGTGATCGAGCTCGACAACCGCGTCAACGACCAGGTTTCCACCCGACGGCTCCGGATCGTCAAGTACCGGGGCTCCAGCCACGGGACCAACGAGTACCCGTTCCTGATCGGCCGGACCGGCCTCAGCGTGCTCCCGATCACTTCGCTGGCCCTCCAGCACGAGGCCCCCCTCGAGCGGATCTCCACCGGCCTCGAAGGGCTCGACGCGATGCTCGCGGGCAGCGGCTTCTACCGCGGCAGCAGCATCCTGGTCTCGGGGCCCGCCGGCACCGGCAAGTCGAGCCTGGCCGCGCATTTCGCGGACGCGGCCTGTCGCCGTGGGGAGCGCTGCGTGCATTTCCTCTTCGAGGAATCGCCCAGCCAGTACATGCGGAATATGCGGTCGATCGGCCTCCATCTCGATCGGTGGCTCAAGGACGGCCGCCTGCATTTCCGCGCGGCGCGCCCCGCGCTCCTCGGCCTCGAGCAGCATCTGGTGGCCATGTACCGCGAGATCGAAGAGACCGGGCCCGCGGTGGTCGTGGTGGATCCCATCAACAACCTCCTGTCCGCCGGCGTCGCGGATGCCGTCAAGGCAACCCTTCTCCGGCTCGTCGACTATCTCAAGACGAAGCACATCACGGCCCTCTTCACGAGCCTCACCGGAGGCGACGCGCACGAGCAGACGACGGATACCGGGGTCTCGTCTCTCATGGACACCTGGATCCTGCTGCGGGCCTTTGAGAAGCAGGGGCAACGGCATCGGGGCCTCTACGTCCTCAAATCCCGCGGGATGCCACACTCGAACGATGTCTGTCCCTACCGCATCACCGACCAGGGAATCCACCTAGCCCGCCGGTCTTCCGGCCCTCTGAAGAGGAAAGCCCGATGACATCCCGGAAGCAAACCGCCCAGTGGAACCTTCGCCTGTATGTGGCCGGCCAGACCCCCAAGTGCATCACCGCGTTCGCCAACCTCAAGAAGCTCTGCGAGGAGCGCCTCGGCGGGAACTACAGCATCGAGGTGATCGACCTCCTCAAGAAGCCTCAGCTGGCGAGCGGAGACCAGATCCTCGCCATCCCGACTCTGGTGAGACGGCTCCCGCCTCCGATCAAGAAGATCATCGGCGACCTCTCGGACACCGAGCGGGTGCTCGTCGGCCTCGATCTCGTGGTCAAGAAATAGAAGGAGCGAGCATGAGCACCATCGAACGCGGCCAGCCGCGCCAGGCTATCGAGGAGCTGCGGGCGCGGCTACGCGCGGCTCAAGAGGCGCTGGACAACGTCCGCGGCGAGGTGGACGCGATCGTCGTCGAGGGATCCGCGGGCACCCAGATCTACACCGTCGTCAATGCCGACCAGCCGTACCGGACGATCGTGGAGGAGATGCAGCAAGGCGCGCTCGTGCTCACCCCCGCGGGCGACATCTTCTACTGCAATCGCGGTTTCGAGAACCTGGTCCGGATGCGGCTCGACGAGGTCGTCGGGCTTCCGATGACCGAGTTCCTCGCCGGCGCGGACGAATCGAGACTCGAGCAGCTGATCGCGGCGGGCGCCGGTACGCTCGAGACCGTCCTGCGGGCGTCCGATGGAACCCAGGTGCCCGCCTACATCACCGCGAGCGGGTTCGGTGGGACGCCGACGTATGTCTGCCTGGTGGTGACCGACCTGACCGAGCAGAAGCGTCTGGCGACCCGGGAGGCCCTGTTCGCGAAGGAGGAGGCCGCGCGTGCGGAGGCGGAAGAGGCCAACCGCGCGAAGGATCAGTTCCTCAACATGCTCTCGCACGAGCTCCGCAACCCGCTCGGAGTGATCCTCAACGGGGTCGAGGTGCTCGATCAGACCGGCTCCCGCGAACCTGGGCCGGTCAAGATCCTGGAGATCATCCGGCGCCAGGCGCAACATCTCGGCAAGCTTCTCGAAGACCTGCTCGACGTGGCGCGCGTCGGCCAGGGCAAGATCGAACTCCGGCAGCGAGCCGTCGATCTCGCCGACGTCGTGTCGACCGCGTGCGAGGATCATCGCTCGCGGATCGAGCGGGGCGGTGTATCGCTCACCGTGTCGCTTCCTCCCGCGATCGTCGGGGTGAAGGGCGACCGCACGCGCCTCGTGCAGACGATCGGCAACCTCCTCGACAACGCCCGGAAATGGACGGCCCGCGGAGGCCGCATCTCGGTCAGCCTCGAGCAGGTCGGTCCGGATGCGGAGCTGCGCGTGCGCGACACCGGGATCGGCATCGAACCCGAGACGCTGGGGCGCATCTTCGACCTGTTCTGGCAGGCCCAGTCGTCACCGGGCCGTACCACCGGAGGTCTGGGGATCGGCCTGACGCTGGTGCGCCGCCTCGTGGAGATGCACGGCGGCACCGTCGAAGCGCTCAGCGATGGGCCGGGGCACGGCAGCGAGTTCATCGTGCGGCTCCCGGTCACGCAGGCACCGGTCGACGACAAGGCCGTGACCTCGGCGCCGATACCCGCGGGGTCCCACCGGATCCTGCTCATCGAGGACAACGCGGACGCGAGGAACATGGCGCGTCTCGGCCTCGAGCTCCTCGGGCAGACCGTGACCACGGCCTCGAGCGGCGAGACCGGGATCGAGATGGCCCTGGCGGATCCTCCGGACGCGGTCATCGTGGACATCGGCCTTCCCGGCCTGGACGGCTACGAGGTCGCGCGGCGCCTCCGCACCGCCTTGGGCGACCGGGTGCGCCTGGTCGCGTTGACCGGCTACAGCCAGCCCGAAGACCGTCACCGGGTGCGCGAGGCAGGCTTCGACGTGCACCTCGTCAAGCCGCTCATCCCGGCGGACATCCTGAGGGGGTTGACCGCGCGGGACTGAGCTCCTCGCGTCGGGGCGCCCTCAGCGATAGGCGCAGGGCGGCACCGCGGTCTTCCACGGCCCCTGCGTCAGGTGCTCCCCGGGCGGAAAGAGACGGAGTTGCTCGGCGGGGAGCGCGGCCCGGACCCGCCGACCGCGCAGCGTGAGGAAGAATCCGGCGCGCGCCGCGTCCACCCCGAGCCGGCGGAGATCCCGGGTGTCTCGCGGTAGGGTCCGGCGGCGCTCGGTCACCAGCCGCCGGGCCGCGGTGGGGCCGATCCCGGGCACGCGCAGCAGCAGCTCATAGGGCGCGCGCTCCAGCGCCACCGGGAACCGCTCCACGTGGGCCAGCGCCCAGGCCGTCTTCGGATCGTGGTCGAGGGTGAGGTTGCCGTCGTCCTCGAACACCAGCTCCTCCGTCCCGAAGCCGTACTGCCTGAGCAGGTGCTCGGCCTGATAGAGCCGCCACTCGCGCGCGGCGGGGGTCGGCGGGAGGCCCTCCATCGGCGTGCCGGCCACCGGCTGGAAGGCGCTGAAGTGGGCGTGGTGGAGGAGCCCGCGCCGCTCGAGGCCGCCCACCACACCGAGGATCTCGCGGTCCTTCTCGCCCTGGGCTCCCACCACGAACTGCGTCGTGGTGCCGGCGGCCGCGATGCCCGCGCGGCCCTCGAGCCGCGCCTCGCGCGAGAGGCGGCCGGCTAGCGTCAGGTTGGGCAAAAGATCACCCGAGTAGTCCTTCTCGCGGGCCAGGCCACGGACCACCGCGTCGCTCGGCCCTTCCAGGTTGACCGACACCCGCGTGGCCAGCCGGGTGGCCGCGACCACCTGCTCCTGCTCCGCGCCGGGCAGCAGCTTGATGTGCACGTAGCCGGCGAACCCCTCCCGCTTCCGGAGGATCTCGATCGCGGCCAGCATGCGGTCCACCGCGCGCGGGGCGCGCCCCGGCACGCCCGAGGTGAGGAATAGTCCCTGCGCCACCCCCGCGCGATGGGACTCCATGAAGGTGCGGGCCACCTCCTCGGGCGACAGGGCCGTCCGCTTCACGCGTCCACCGCAGAAGGTCGGGCAGTAGCCGCAGGACAGCGAGCAGGCATTGGTCTGCATCACCCGCATCAACGTCGTCGTGCCGCCCCCCGGCAGCCGGACCGGGCGGATCCCCACCGGGCCCTCGTTGAGACGCGAGCGGCCGGGCAGCCCGGTCTCCTTGTCGTCGGAGGCCGCCTCCGCCAGGATCGCCAGACGCTGTTGTCGGTCCATGGTGAATACTAAACACACGATGAGTATTCTGGCAAGTGGAGTAGAATCACCCCGTGAAGCGAGCGAGGCTGCTCGGGCTGATGCTCTTCCTGGGCCTGGCCGCCTGCGGGCGGGTGCCCGGCCA
>DATFGS010000635.1:0-1606 GCA_035249225.1 Candidatus Methylomirabilota bacterium
GGCCCAGGCGGTGCCGCATCTGCCGCTCGACCTGGCGGCGCTCGGGGCCGACTTCTACGTGTTCTCCGGCCACAAGATGCTCGGGCCCACCGGCATCGGCGTGCTCCACGGGCGCCGCGAGGTGCTGGACCGGCTCGAGCCCGCGTGGGGCGGCGGCGAGATGATCAAGGAGGTCTGGATCGACCGCGCGCAGTGGAACGACCTGCCGTGGCGCTTCGAGCCCGGCACGCCCCCGATCGCGGAGGCGGTGGGGCTGCATGCGGCGTGCGAGTATCTCGGCAAGCTCGGCATGAGCGAGGTGCTGGCCCACGAGCAGGCGCTCGTCGCCCAGTGCCTGGACGCGCTCGCCCGCATCGAGGGCGTCACGCTCTACGGCCCCCGGAACCCCGAGATGAAGGGGGCGGTGGTGGCCTTCAACGTGGAGGGGCTGCACCCCCACGACGGCGCCGCCCTGCTCGACCAGGAGGGGATCGCGGTGCGCGCCGGCTTCCACTGCGCCCAGCCGCTCATGCGGCGCCTCGGCATCGCGGGCACGCTCCGCGCGAGCTTCTCGGTCCACTCGACATCGAGCGAGATCGAGCGCCTGGCCGCGGCGGTCGCGACCCTGCGCAGCACGCTCTAGCCGCCCCGCGGGCGTCACGCTGCCCATGGACCCGTCCCGCGAGCATCCGAAGCAGCGCGACGGGTTCGCGTCTCCCCGCTTCGCTCAACCGGCCACGTTCATGCGGCTGCCCCACGTGGAGTCGCCCGCGGGCCTCGACGTGGCCCTCTGCGGCATCCCGTTCGACGGCGGGTGCTCCTACCGATCGGGCGCGCGCATGGGCCCGCGCCACGTGCGCGAGCAGTCCTCGCTGATCCGCCCGTGGAACTCGGCCCTCCGCGTGCATCCCTTCGAGCGCCTCCGGGTCGCGGACTGCGGCGACGTGGACGCGGTGCCGGTCTCGATCGAGGCCACCTTCGCGGCCATCGAGCGGACCCTGGCGCCGGTGGTGGAGGCGCGCGCGGTCCCGCTCTGCGTGGGCGGCGACCACACCGTGACCCTGGCGGTGCTGCGCGCGCTCGCGAAGCGCCACGGGCGCCTCGGGCTCGTCCACTTCGACGCCCACCCGGACACGTGGGACCGCTACTTCGGGCTGCCGTACTACCACGGCAGCACGTTCCGCCGGGCGATCGAGGAAGGGCTGATCGACGGCGCGCGCTCCATCCAGGTGGGCATCCGCGGCCCGCTCTATGGCCCCGAGGACTTCGACTTCCACCGCGAGCACGGCTTCGAGGTGATCCGGATCGAGGACGTCAAGGACCGGGGCGTCGCCGCGGCGGTCGAGCGGCTCCGGCGCCTCGAGAGCGGGGGCCCGGTCTACGTCTCCTTCGACGTGGACGCGTGCGACCCGGCCTACGCCCCGGGGACGGGGACGCCCGAGGCGGGCGGGCTCACGTCCTACGAGGCCCTGGGCCTCGTGCGCGGCCTGCGCGGCACCGAGCTGGCCGGGGGCGACATCGTCGAGGTGTCGCCGCCCTACGACGGGCGCGGGGCCATCACCGGCGTGCTCGCTTCCAACCTGCTCTTCGAGCTGCTCTCGGTCGTCGCGCTCGCCCGCTAGGGCGC
>DATFGS010000636.1:0-7397 GCA_035249225.1 Candidatus Methylomirabilota bacterium
CTTTTCTCTCCCTCGGAGTCCGGCCATAATACCCTCGGCCGTTTCGGGGGGCGCCGGGCAGGACCCCCAATAACCTAACGAGGGAGGAATGACGAATGGCCAAGAAGAAGCTGGCGTTTGGCGGTTACTCGATCAACTTCAAGGGCTGCAGCGATTCGCTCGAGTCGGTCATGGGCAAGACCCCCATCGGCCCCTCGGAGATGACCAAGAAGATCTGGGCCTACGTGAAGCGGAAGCGGCTGGCCAAGAAGTAAGCCCCGGTTCGCAGCGAGCGGATCGTCCTGACCCCGCCCGGCGCCCCAGGACGCTCCGCCGCGTGATGCCTCGCGGGATGCCCGACCGGACGACGCGGCCCTAGATCCCCAGCTTGTCGGCGAGCGCGTCCAGCCGGTCCACCTCGTAGTCGGGGGTCGCGTCCAGCTCCTCGGCCGGCGCGTTGGCGCGGTTGCACCAGCAGGTCCGGAAGCCGAAGGCGGCGGCGCCCGCCACGTCCCACCCGTTCGACGACACGAAGAGGATCTCGCCCGGCTCCACCCCGAGCGCCAGCGGCGCCAGCTCGTAGACGCGCGGCGACGGCTTGTAGACGGCCACCGGGTCCACCGACAGCACGTGGGCGAAGACGCCGTCGAGGCCGCTCGAGCGCACCGCGCCCTCCAGCATGCGCGGCGAGCCGTTCGAGAGGATGGCCAGCGGGGTGCCCGCCATGGCCCGGAGCGCCGCCGGCACCTCCGGGAAGGGCAGCAGCTCGAGGTAGGCGTCCATCAGGGTCTCCACCTGCGCCTCGGTGGCGGTGATGCCGAGCCGGCGGATCGCGTAGCGCAGGGCCTGGCCGGTCACCACCCAGAAGTCCTCGTAGCGGCCCATGAGCGAGCGCAGCCACGTGTACTCGAGCTGCTTCTGGCGCCAGAGGAGCGAGAGGGCCTGCGGGTCGGGGGTGAGGACCCGCGCGGCGTCCACGATGGAGTGGACGTCGAAGAGGGTGCCGTAGGCGTCGAAGACGAGGGCGCGCGGCCGCGCCATCTCAGCCGGCCCCGGGCAGTCCGGCGCGCGGCCGGCGCTCGCTCGGCCGCCGCGGGGGAGCCTTGCGCTTCACCGCCGGGGCCGCCGCCGGGGGCGCGGATTCGAGGCCGGTCTCGTAGAAGCCGTAGCGGAGCACGGTCTTCGCGTCGCGGAACGAGAGGCTGCGGGTCTGCGAGCCCAGCACGATCAGCACGAAGTGCTGCTCGGACTTCCAGGCGGAGATGGCGAGGTTGTAGCCCGCCTCCCTCGTGAACCCGGTCTTGAGCGCCTGGACGCCACCCGGGTCCTGGAAGAGCGGGATGCGGCGGCTGTAGACGCGCCCGCGGTAGACGAACGTGGCGCCGCCCAGGAGGGGACGCGACGAGGGATAGTCGTCGAGCAGGCGCTGGGTCAGCCGGGCCAGGTCCTCCGCGGTGCTGCGCTGCCCGGGGTCGGGCAGGCCGTGGGCGTTGGCGAAGTGGGTGCGGGTGAGCCCGAGCTCCTCGGCCTTGGCGTTCATGGCTGCCACGAAGCCTTCCTCGGTGCCGCCCAGGTGCTCGGCCACCGCGGTGGCCGCGTCGTTCGCGGACGCGATGGCCACGCCCTCGAGCAGCGTGCGCAGCGGCACCGACTCGCCGGTCTTGAGCCCCATGCGATAGCGCGGGGTGACCGCCGCGCGGTGGCTCACCAGCACCGGATCCTCCCACTGGGCGCGCCCCGCGTCGAGCGCCTCGCAGGCGAGGTAGAGCGTCATGAGCTTGACGAGACTCGCGGGCGCGTGGTCCTCGGCGGGCTTCTTCGCGTAGAGCACGCGGCCCTGGGTGTCGAGCAGCAGGACGGACTCCGCGCTCAGCGCGAGCGGCCGGCTATTCGGGCTGGTGGTCTGAGCGGGAGCCGGTGCTGCGACGAGCCAACATGCCGCGCTGATGGCGAGGACTGAGATGGCGCGCACTGACCCTATCTTACCGGCAGGGCCAATTTGCCGAGTAGAGAAAAACCCTAACGGACCGCGCGCTTGAGCTCCTTCGAGGGCTTGAAGCGCGGGGTCCGGCCGCCCGCCACGTACATGGGCTGGCCGGTGCGCGGGTTCTTGCCCTTGCGCGGCTTGCGCCGGGTCACCGAGAAGGTGCCGAAGCCCACGAGCGTCACCGGCTGGCCGCGCTTGAGCGAGGCCCGCACCGATTCGAGGAAGGCGCGCAGCGCGCGATCGGCGCCTGCCTTGGTCCAGCCGCTGGACGCGGCCATCGCGGTCACGAGGTCAACCCGGCTCATCTGCGGGGCCGGATGCTAGCAAACCGGACGTTGGAGCGTCAAGGACGAGAATGGTATGGTGGACGCCCCGGTGAAAAAGGCCCTGCTCTTCACGATGGAAGGCAATAGCGACGGCGAAGCCGCCCTGGCATTTCTCCAGACCCGTGGCGTGGCGGTCGACGTGCGCGACGTCGGCAAGGACCCCGAGGCGAGCCTCGACCTCTTCGCCCGCGCCGGGCGCCTCGGGGTGCCCACCGTGGTCATCGGCGACCGCGTCTTCGACGGCTTCGGCGTGCATCGCGAGGAGATCGAGGGCCTCCTGCGGGAGTGAGCGGGGAGCGCCCTCGCCGCGCCGGCGGCCGCTCCGCTGAATTGACGGGCGCGGGCCGCGTGGGGTATAACCGCAAGCTGGGCCTGCGGTCCTCCGTGCCGTCCTGACCCGCTCATCGAAACTGGCTCAACGAGGAGATTCGGACTATGGAAGCGATTCGGCACCTGTCCCGGCGCGCGCTGACCCCGCTCGTCTGGGTGCTGCTCGTCATGAGCGTGCTCGCGCTGGGGCTGCCCCCGGCCGCGCCGGCTCAGACTCCCGCGCCCGCCGCGGTGGCCGCGCCGACGTCGCACAGCGGGGGAGAGGCGTCGCTGAAGCTGCCCGACCTCGCCCAGGCGACCTTCGTGGGCATGACCGGACGCACCATGCTGCAGTGGGGCCTCCTGGTCTGCCTCCTGGGCCTGGCCTTCGGCCTGGTGATCTACGGCCAGCTCAAGAACCTGCCGGTGCACCAGTCGATGCGGGACATCTCCGAGCTGATCTACGAGACGTGCAAGACGTACCTGATCACCCAGGGCAAGTTCCTCATGATCCTGGAGCTGTTCATCGCGGTGATCATCGTCTTCTACTTCGGGATCCTCCAGCACTTCGAGGCGGTCAAGGTCTTCATCATCCTGCTGTTCAGCGTGGTCGGCATCCTGGGCAGCTACGGGGTGGCGTGGTTCGGGATCCGGATCAACACCTTCGCCAACTCCCGCACCGCTTTCGCGAGCCTCAAGGGGCTGCCGTTCCCGGTCTACGCGATCCCGATCAAGGCGGGCATGAGCATCGGCATGCTGCTGGTATCGGTCGAGCTGTTCATCATGCTGTGCATCCTGCTCTACATCCCCCGCGACTACGCGGGGCCCTGCTTCATCGGCTTCGCGATCGGGGAGTCGCTCGGGGCGGCCGCCCTCCGCATCGCGGGCGGAATCTTCACCAAGATCGCGGACATCGGCTCCGACTTGATGAAGATCGTCTTCAACATCAAGGAGGACGACGCGCGCAACCCGGGCGTGATCGCGGACTGCACGGGTGACAACGCGGGCGACTCGGTCGGCCCCACCGCGGACGGCTTCGAGACCTACGGGGTCACCGGAGTGGCCCTGATCACCTTCATCCTGCTCGCGGTACCCAAGGAGCTGGTGCAGGTCCAGCTCCTGGTGTGGATCTTCGTAATGCGCATCATCATGATCGTGGCGAGCGGCGGCTCCTACCTGATCAACGAGGCCTTCGCCAAGGCCCGCTACGGGTCGGCGGCCAAGATGAGCTTCGAGGCGCCGCTCACGAGCCTGGTGTGGCTCACCTCGATCGTGTCGGTGGTGCTGACCTACGCGGCGTCCTGGATCATGATCCCGACCCTGGGGGACGGCAGCCTCTGGTGGAAGCTCTCGACGGTCATCACCTGCGGCACGCTGGCCGGCGCCATCATCCCGGAGTTCGTCAAGGTATTCACCTCCACCAGCTCGGCCCACGTGCGCGAGATCGTCACCTCGGCCCGCGAGGGCGGGGCATCGCTCGGCATCCTCTCCGGCCTCGTCGCGGGCAACTTCAGCGCGTACTGGCTGGGCCTGACGATGGTGCTGCTGATGAGCATCGCCTACGGGGTCAGCACGCTCGGGCTCGGCGCCCTGATGGCCGCCCCGGCGGTCTTCGCGTTCGGCCTCGTGGCCTTCGGCTTCCTCGGGATGGGCCCGGTGACCATCGCGGTGGACTCCTACGGTCCGGTCACCGACAACGCCCAGTCCGTGTTCGAGCTCTCCGTGATCGAGACGATGCCCGGCATCAAGGGGCAGCTCAAGAAGGACTACGGGTTCGACGTCAACTTCGAGGCGGCCAAGCACCTGCTCGAGGAGAACGACGGAGCGGGCAACACCTTCAAGGCGACCGCCAAGCCGGTGCTCATCGGCACCGCGGTGGTGGGCGCGACCACCATGATCTTCTCGATCATCGTGCTCCTCACCAACGGGCTCACCCAGAACCTGGACAAGCTCTCGCTGCTGCACGCCCCGTTCCTGCTCGGCCTCATCAGCGGCGGCGCCATCATCTACTGGTTCACCGGCGCCTCCACCCAGGCGGTGACCACCGGCGCCTACCGCGCGGTGGAGTTCATCAAGGCCAATATCCGGCTCGAGGGCGTCACCAAGGCCTCGGTCACCGACAGCAAGCGGGTGGTCGAGATCTGCACCCAGTACGCCCAGAAGGGCATGTTCAACATCTTCCTCGCGGTGTTCTTCGTCACCCTCGCCTTCGCGTTCGTGGAGCCCTACTTCTTCGTGGGCTACCTCATCTCGATCGCGCTGTTCGGCCTCTACCAGGCCATCTTCATGGCCAACGCGGGCGGGGCCTGGGACAACGCCAAGAAGGTCGTCGAGGTGGACCTGAAGGAGAAGGGGACGCCGCTGCACGCGGCCACCGTGGTCGGCGACACCGTGGGCGACCCGTTCAAGGACACGTCCTCGGTGGCCATGAACCCGATCATCAAGTTCACCACCCTGTTCGGGCTGCTCGCGGTCGAGTTGGCCGTCTCGCTGAGCGCGGAGCGCGGCACCGGCTTCACCTCGGTGCTGGCCGCCGTCTTCTTCGTCATCTCCGTGATCTTCGTGGCCCGCTCGTTCTACGGCATGCGGATCCGGTCGGACAGCGCAGTCACCGCCGGGGCCGCCAAGCACTAGGGGGCACCGGACAGGAGGATGGCCATGGACCGGTCGAGCGTATTCGGATCCCTGCTGGCGCTCCTGATCGGCCTGGCCATCGGCGCGGCCGCCCTGAGCTGGTGGGAGGGCGGCCGCCAGAGCGCGGAGATCGAGACCCTGAAGGTGCGCCTGGCCGACGAGCGCGGCCAGGTGCAGGCCAAGATCAAGCAGCTCACCGACGAGCTCAACAGCGAGAAGCAGCGGCGCGAGGCGCTCGAGCAGGTGGTGCAGCAGGCCCAGAGTAAGCGGAAGTAACTGTCCCGACGTACCCGCCGCACAGGAGGATCACTCCCCATGGATCTCAAGGAAGCGGAGAGCTACTACGCGAGCATCGGCTTCAGCCGGCGGACCGGGTTCGGCGAGCGCCCGGCCCTCCTCGTGATCGACTGCAACCACGGCTGCTCGGACCCCGCGGTGTCCCCGATGGCCATCGCGATGGACGAGGAGATCCGCAACATCCGCCGCCTGCTCGACCTCGCGCGGGCCAAGCGGTTCCCGGTCGTGCACACCACGGTGGTGTACTCCGAGGAGCAGTTCCGGGACGGGGGATGGTTCGTGAAGAAGATTCCGAGCCTGGAGGCGCTCCGCCCGGGGTCGAAGGAGTCGCAGATCGTGCCGGAGCTCGCGCCGCGCTCCGGCGAGCTGGTGATCGAGAAGCGGTTCCCCTCCGGGTTCTACGGCACGAGCCTGCACTCCTACCTCACGACCTGCGGGGTGGACACCGTCGTCGTGACCGGCGACTCCACCAGCGGCTGTGTGCGGGCGACGGTGGTGGACGCGGTCTCGTCGGGCTTCCGGGTGGTCATCCCGCGCCAGTGCGTGGCGGACCGGGTGCCGCTCACCCACGTGGTCAACCTCTTCGACATGGACTCCAAGTACGGCGACGTGATGGACCTGGACGAGGTCGTGGCCGCGCTCGATCGCATTCCCGCGGCGGGGAGCGCCCGATGACGCGCCGCCGGTCGACCCTCCGGCTGCTCGCGCTCGCGTTCGCGGGGGTGGTGGCGGCGCTCGCCGGGACCGTCCCCGCGCTCGCGCAGGAGAAGGTGCTCCGCGTCCGGATCGGCTCGGACATGACCGGGCTCGATCCGGCCAAGCTGTTCAACATCGAGAACCAGACGGTCAGCAACCACGTCTTCAACGGCCTCGTGCGCTACGAGTACGAGAAGAGCGGCGGCATCGTGCCCGACCTCGCCGAGAAGTGGGAGCTGTCGGCCGACGGCAAGACCTACACCTTCCACCTCCGCAAGGGGGTGAAGTGGCACCGCGGCTACGGCGAGCTCACCGCGGACGACGTGAAGTTCTCCTACGATCGGGTCCTGGATCCGCAGACCGCGTCGCGCTACAAGGGCGAGTTCAAGCTGGTCGAGGCCGTCGAGGTGGTCGACCCGCTCACCGTGCGGATCCGCCTGAAGGCGAAGTACCCGGGCTTCCTCAACAAGGTCGCGGCCTACAACCAGGGCTTCGTGGTGAGCCGCAAGGCGATGGAGAAGCTCGGGGACAAGTACGCGACCGAGCCGATCGGGACCGGACCCTTCGTGTTCGAGAGCTGGTCGCCGAAGAACCAGGTGGTCCTGGTCGCGAACAAGGAGTACTTCCTGGGCGCGCCCAAGCTCGACCGGATCATCTTCCGGGTGATCCAGGAGGAGACCACCGCCGAGATCGCGCTCCAGCGGGGGGAGATCGACGTCTTCTACGCCCTGCAGAACGCGGAGGTGATCGCCCGCCTCGCCAAGGCGCCCGGCATCACCGTGCACCGGCGCACTGCGAACCACACGATCAACATGATCCTCAACTCGACCTACGAGCCCCTCGGCAAGCCGCAGGTCCGCCGCGCGATCGCCCACGCGCTGAACCTGAAGGCGATGCGGGAGGTGTTCTTCAGCGGCCTGAAGGGGCAGCCCAACTGGGTGCTGACCGCGAGCTTCCAGGAAGCGGCCAAGGACCTGACCGAGTGGCCGTACGACCCGGACAAGGCCAAGGCCCTCCTGCGCGAGGCGGGCTACCCGGGGGGCTTCAAGATCACCGTCACGTCCTTCACCCTGCAGCCGTACGACAAGATCGCGGTCCTGCTCGCCGACGACCTCCGCAAGGTCGGCATCGACGCCACCGTGCAGATCCTGGAGCGGGCGGCCTACCTC
>DATFGS010000637.1:0-12436 GCA_035249225.1 Candidatus Methylomirabilota bacterium
GGGCGCAGCGGGCGCTTCAGGCCCCTTTCAGCAGGCAGCACTTCTTGTACTTCTTGCCCGAGCCGCAGGGGCACGCGTCGTTGCGGCCGACCTTCTGCCCGTCCACCGCGCGCGGCTCGCCGCGGCTCGCGGCGGGCCGCGGGGCTGCGCCGCTCTCACGCGCCTCGTCGCCCCGCGTCTCGTTCCACTCGGGCGCGCGCTGGGCCACGCGGGTCGCGGGCGCGTCCTGCTGGGTCATGCGCACCTTGAAGAGCTGCTCGACCGCCGTCTCCTTCAGGCTGCCGATCATCTCCTGGAACATGTCGAAGGCTTCCTTCTTGTACTCGGTCAGCGGGTCGCGCTGGCCGTAGCCGCGAAGGCCGATGCCCTCCTTCAGGTGGTCCATGTTGAGGAGGTGCTCGCGCCAGAGCTGGTTGATCCCGCGGAAGCCCCCGCCCTCCCACTCGAGGCCGAGGATGATCCAGCGCTCGAGGCGATGGAACATCTCGCCGCCCATCTCCCCCTCGCGCCGGCGGTAGTGGGCCTCCGCCGCCTCGGTGACCTGCTCCGTCAGGGCGTCGTGGGACGCGATGTCGTCCACCTTCAGCTCGGGCATCCGGAAGTCGAACTGGCGATGCAGGGCCTCGTTGAGCCCCACCAGATCCCAGTCCTCCTGGTGGGCCTCGGGGCCCGCGTAGCGCGCCACCACCGCGCCCACCAGCTCGCCGATCCACTCGAGGACAGTCTCCTCCTGGCTCTCCCCCGCCAGGATCTCCCGCCGCAGCCCGTAGACGATCTCGCGCTGCTTGTTCATGACGTCGTCGTACTCGAGCAGGTGCTTGCGGATCTCGAAGTTGCGCGTCTCCACCCGCTTCTGGGCGGTGCCGATGGCGCGGGTGACGAGCTTGTGCTCGATCGGCTCGCCCTCCTCCATCCCGAGGTGGTCCATGATGCGCTGGATCCGCTCGGAGCCGAAGATGCGCAGCAGGTCGTCCTCGAGCGAGAGGTAGAAGCGGGAGGAGCCGGGGTCGCCCTGGCGCCCCGAGCGGCCGCGGAGCTGGTTGTCCACCCGCCGCGACTCGTGACGCTCGGTGCCGATGATGTGGAGGCCCCCGAGCCCCACCACCCGCTCGTGCTCCGGATCGGTCGCCTTCTTCGCCTCGAGCCAGGCCGCCTCCCGCGCCTCCGCGGACGCGGTGGCGGGGTCGAGCCCCTTCTTGCTCAGCAGGGCCTTGGCCAGGAAGTCGGGGTTGCCGCCGAGCAGGATGTCGGTGCCGCGCCCCGCCATGTTGGTGGCGATGGTGACGCTCTTGTCCCGGCCGGCCTGGGCCACGATCTCGGCCTCGCGCTCGTGGTACTTGGCGTTGAGCACCTGGTGGACGATCCCGCGCTTCTTGAGCAGCTTGGAGAGCCGCTCCGACTTCTCGATGGAGACGGTGCCCACCAGGATCGGCTGGCCCTTGGCGTGGCGCTCCGCGATCTCGTCGGCCACCGCGTCGAACTTCTCGCGCTCGGTCTTGTAGACCACGTCCGGGAAGTTGACCCGGCCGAGCGTGCGGTTGGTCGGGATCACGGTGACGTCGAGCTCGTAGATCTTGGCGAACTCCTCCGCCTCGGTGGCCGCGGTCCCGGTCATGCCCGAGAGCTTGTCGTACATGCGGAAGTAGTTCTGCAGCGTGATGGTCGCGAGGGTCTGGTTCTCCCGCGCGATCTTGAGGCCTTCCTTGGCCTCCACCGCCTCGTGCAGGCCGTCGGACCAGCGCCGGCCCGGCATCATGCGGCCGGTGAACTCGTCCACGATCACCACCTGCGCCTGCATGACCACCCGGCCCTGGTCGTCCACCGTCTCCAGGTCCTTGACCACGTAGTCCACGTCCTTGTGGAAGATGTGGTGGGCCTTGAGCGCCTGGTGGATGTGGTGCGCGGTCTCGATGTTGGCGGGGTCGGAGAGGTTCTCGATGCCGAGCAGCCGCTCGCAGTAGGCCCCGCCCTGGTCGGTCAGCGAGACGGTGCGCGCCTTCTCGTCCACGATGAAGTCGCCCTCGGCCGACTCCTCGATCTCCGAGAGCTTGCCCTCCACGATGGTGGCGGCCCGCTTGAGCCGGGGGATCACCCGGTTCACCTTCTCGTAAAGCGGGGCCCGGCTCTCCGCGCTGCGGTCGCGCCCCGAGATGATGAGCGGGGTCCGCGCCTCGTCGATCAGGATCGAGTCCACCTCGTCCACGATCGCGTAGTGGTGCTCGCGCTGGACGATGTCGTCGAGGCTGAACTGCATGTTGTCGCGCAGGTAGTCGAAGCCGAACTCGTTGTTGGTGCCGTACGTGATGTCGGCTCCGTAGGCCTCCTTCCGGGTGCACGGACGCAGGGCGGCCAGGCGGATGTCGGGAGAGGCGTAGGCCGGATCGTAGAGGTACTGCATCTCGTGCTGGATCACCCCCACGGAGAGGCCGAGGGCGTGGTAGATCGGTCCCATCCACTGCGCGTCGCGGCGGGCCAGGTAGTCGTTGACCGTGACCACGTGGGTGCCCAGGCCGGGCAGCGCGTTGAGGTACGCGGGCAGGGTGGCCACCAGGGTCTTGCCCTCGCCGGTGGCCATCTCCGCGATCTTGCCGGAGTGCAGCACCATGCCACCCATCATCTGGACGTCGAAGTGTCGCATGCGCACGGTCCGCCGCGCCGCCTCGCGGACCGCCGCGAAGGCTTCCGGCAGCAGGTCGTCGAGCTCGGCGCCGTCGGCCAGCCGCTGCCGCAGCTCGACGGTGCGGTGGCGGAGGGCGTCGTCGGAGAGCGCCTGCAGGCCCGGCTCGAGCGTGGCGATCTCCGCGACGACCGGACGCATGCGCTTGACGTCGCGCTCGTGCTTGGTGCCGAAGATCGAGCGGAAGATGGCGTTAAGCATGTCCGGGCCTCATCTTACACCACCCGCCGAGCCCCGCAGGAGCTCCCGGGCGTGGCGGCGCGAGGTCTCGGTCACCCGCTCGCCGCCCAGCATGCGCGCGACCTCGTCCACGCGGGCCGCCTCCCGGAGCGGGGTCACCGAGGTGCGCGTCGCCCCGCGGGCCACGCGCTTCTCGACCAGCAGGTGATGCCCCGCGTACGCCGCGATCGGGGCCAGGTGCGTCACGCAGAGGACCTGGCGCCCTTCCGCGGAGGCGCGGAGCTTCTGGCCCACCACGTCCGCCACGCGGCCGCCGATGCCCGCGTCCACCTCGTCGAAGACCAGCACCGGCACGTCGTCCGCCGCGGCCAGGACCGTCTTGGCCGCCAGCATCACGCGCGAGAGCTCGCCGCCCGAGACCACCTTGGCGAGGGGCCGCAGGTCCTCGCCCGGATTGGCCGAGAGCAGCAGCTCGGCGCTCTCGGCGCCGCGCGGCCCCACCCGCCAGCCGCCCTCGGCCGAGCCGAGCTCCCCCGCGGCCGCCGGCTCGCGCCGGAGGGCCACGCGGAAGCGCCCGTGCTCCATCCCGAGCCCGCGGATCTCCTTCTGGATCAGGCGCTCGAGCTTCTCCGCACCGCGCACGCGGGCCTCCGAGAGCGCGGCCGCCTCCATCCCCGCCGCGGCGGCCGCCTCCGCCACCTGGCGCGCCAGGTCCTCCGCGATCGCGTCGTGACGCGTGATCCGGTCGAGCGCGGCCGCGACCTCGTGCCGGTGGGCGAGGATCGCGGCCACCGAGTCGCCGTACTTGCGCTTGAGCTTCACGATCGCGTCGAGCCGCGTGTCGATCTGCTCGAGCCGCTCCGGGTCGAAGACCGCGCGGTCGCGCAGCGCGCGGGCCCGGCCGACCACGTCCTCGACGTAGGCCTGGGCGCCCTCGATCGCCTCGATCGGCGCGGCGGCCTCCGGCTCGTGGCGCGAGACGTCCCGCAGGAGCGCGGCCGCGCGCGCGAGCCGGGCCGCCGCCGACTGCGGGTCCTCGTAGAGGAGGCCGAGCGCTTCCTGCAGCCCCGCCGCGATCCGCTCGGCGTGCTGCAGCCGGCCCCGCTCGGCCCGGAGCTCGTCCTCCTCGCCATCCCGGAGCTGGAGGCCGTCGATCTCGGAGAGCTGGAAGCGATAGAGGTCCTCCTGGCGGGCCCCATCGCGCATCTCTTCCTGCAGGCGCAGGAGCGCGCCTCGCGCCTCGTCCCACCGGTGCACCAGCGCGCCCAGCCGCTCGCGGCGCTCGTCCGCCCCCGCGAAGCGGTCCAGCAGCAGGAGCTGCCGCGCCGGCTCCAGCAGGCGCTGGTGCTCGTGCTGGCCGTGGAGCTCCACCAGGAGCTCGCCCAGGCGCTCGAGCAGGCCCACGGTGGCGGGCGCGTCGTTCACGAAGGCGCGGTGGCGGCCGGTGCGGGACAGCTCGCGCTTGACGACGAGCTCGCCGTCGCCCGGGCGGTGCCCGGCCTCGTCGAGCAGCGCGGCCACCGGGCCGGCCGGGTCGATCTCGAACACCGCGGAGACCGCCGCGGTGTCGGCCCCGGTGCGGATCCAGTCGAGCTGGGCGCGGGCGCCGGTGAGGAGCAGGAGGGCGTCCACCACGATGGACTTGCCGGCGCCGGTCTCGCCGGTGAGCACGTTGAGGCCGGCGGCGAACGGCACCACCGCCTCTTCCACGACCGCCAGGTTGCGAATCGACAGCTCGCGCAGCATCGTTCGGGCCATGCTACGGCCAACGCCGCGCCGCGCTCAACTGTATCTTATGGCTCGCGCCAACTTATCGCTCGCCCCACTTGAGCTTCGTGCGGAGCACCGAGAAGAAGTTCTTCTGGGGCACGCGGAGGAGCCGGGTCCGGGCGGTGGCCCGGCGCACCTCGACCACATCGTGCACCTTGAGCGCGAAGCCCACCTGGCCGTCCAGGGTCAGCATGACGTCCTGGTCGGTGAGCAGGGTGATCGAGATGCGCTGGGTGGCGGGCAGCACGATCGGCCGGTTGGTGAGGGTGTGCGAGCAGATCGGGGTGAGCACCACCGCGTCCATGGTCGGGAACACAATGGGGCCGCCCGCGGACAGGCAGTAGGCGGTCGAGCCGGTCGGCGTCGAGAGGATGAGGCCGTCCGCGCGGTAACCGGTGGCGAAGACCCCGTCCACCGCCACCTCGAGCCGGATGATGCGGCTCATCGCGGACTTGGTGATCACCACGTCGTTGAGCGCGGCGTACTCGCCGAGCCGCTCGCCCTGCCGGAACACGCGGGCCTCCAGCAGCATCCGCTCCTCGATGACCAGCTCCCCGCGCAGGTAGGACTCCAGCGCCGGGAACAGCTCGTCCAGCGTGAGCGCGGTCAGGAAGCCGAGGCCGCCCAGGTTGACGCCCAGGATCGGCACTCCGAGGTCGCCCACCAGGCGCGCCATGCTGAGCAGCGTGCCGTCGCCGCCCAGGACGAGCAGGAGATCGGACTGGGCGGGCAGCTCCGGCCGTCCCGTCATCGGCACCGTCGCCTCGGGGCAGAGCGCCGCCGTCTCCTTCTCGAGCACCGGCTGGATCCCGCGGGCCGCGCACCACTCGAGCAGCTGCGGCACCACCGTGCGGGCTTCCTCCCGGTCGGTCTTGGCGACGATACCCAGCCGCTTCACGGCACCGGCACCTCCTCCGCGGTGGTCTGGGCGATCAGCGCGTCCAGGTCGGTGAGGGTGCGGCCGGTCTTGGTCAGGAGCAGGAAGAACTCGCGGTTGCCCTTGGGGCCCTTGAGCGGCGAGGCGCTCACGCCGCGCACGTGCCAGCCGTGCAGCACCGCGAAGCGCGCCACCCGGGCGACCACCAGCCGGTGATGCGAGCTGTCGCGCACCACGCCGCCCTTGCCCACCTGCCCCTTGCCGACCTCGAACTGGGGCTTCACCAGCACCACCGCCTCCCCCTTCGAGGTGAGGACGTTGAACACGGACGGGAGCACCTTCTCGAGTGAGATGAACGAGATATCCACGGTGGCCAGATCGGGCGACTCGGGGAAGGAATCGATCGGCAGGTTGCGCGCGTTCGTCTTCTCCATCACCACCACGCGCCCGTCGGCGCGCAGCTTCGCGTCGAGCTGCCCCTGACCCACGTCCACCGCGTAGACCTTCACCGCGCCCTGCTCGAGCAGGCAGTGGGTGAACCCGCCGGTGGACGCGCCCACGTCGATGGCCACGCGCCCCCTCGGCTCGATCAGGAAGGTGGCGAGCGCGTGCGCCAGCTTGTCGCCGCCGCGGCTCACGAAGCGCGGGCGCGCGGCCAGCTCGATGCGTGCGCCGGGCGTCACGAGCGCGCCCGCCTTGTCCACCCGCTGCCCGTCCACGAGCACGTCGCCGGCCAGGATCACGCGGGCCGCCTTCTCGCGCGACTCGAGGAGCTTGCGCTCCACCAGCGCGACGTCCAGGCGAACTTTCGTCTTCGCGCGAGTCTCGACGGGGGCGCGCTCGGGCACGGCGGCCGTCTTTCCGCGGACGCTTGCGGCGGGCCTCCGTGGCGGGACGGGCTTCGACAGACCACGCTTCTTCGGGGACCTCTTCACGCCGGCTCCTTTCTTGAGCCGCCCGCGCCTTCGGCCAGGAGATGGCAGGGCGGACGATCGCAGAGAAAGACGGTGGACCGCTGCTGGTGAGGGAACGGCTCGACCGCGTTCATGCGGGCTCCTAAGCCCCAGGGACCGTACCAGAAATCACAACGGTCACAATTATATAGCCGAACCCCCTCCGGGAACGAATTCAGGCGGCCCGGGTCCCGGCCCGGGGTCGCAGCACGAACAGCAGGCCCATGCCCGCCACGAAGCCCCCGATGTGGGCAAAGAAGGCCACCCCGCCGCTCGCCCCGAAGCTGCCCAGCCCGTTGAGCACCTGGACCACGATCCAGAAGCCCAGCACGATCACCGCGGGGATCTGCACGAGGCGGAAGAAGAAGCCCAGGATGATCAGCGTGGTCACGTGGGCGTGCGGGAAGAGCACCAGGTACGCGCCGAGCACGCCGGACACCGCCCCGCTCGCGCCCACCATTGGGACCGCCGAGGAGGGGCCGATGGCGGTCTGGGCCAGCGCCGCCGCCACCCCCGCGGCGAGGTAGAAGATCAGGTAGCGGCCGTGGCCCAGGACGTCCTCGACGTTGTTCCCGAAGATCCACAGGTAGAGCATGTTGCCCGCGATGTGGAAGAGGCCCCCGTGCATGAACATCGAGCTGAAGATCGTCAGGATCGGCGACGGCAGGTCCAGCGCCCCACGGCATGCGCCGGTGAGCCGGCACGGCACCAGCCCGAACTCCTCGATGAAGGCCTGCCCGGCCTGTGCTCCCTGTCCGCCGCCCACCTCCAGGGAGACCTGGTAGAGGAAGACCAGCGCGTTGGCCAGGATCAGGCCGATCGTGATGATCGGGGTGCTCCGGGAGGGGTTGTCGTCCTTGAGGGGGAACACGGCCCGCTACTGCGCCGCGGGCCCGAGGGTGACGACGGTGGGCGCGCTCAGGTAGGTCCGCGCGACCCGCCGCACGTCGTCCGCGGTCACCGCCTCCACCGCGCGCACGTAGCGCTCGGCGAATCCGGGCCCGACCCGGAGCGCCTCGAAGAAGCCGTCGTACCAGGACAGCCGCGCGTTGGTGCGCCGGTCCAAGGCGAAGTTCCCGAGCAGGTAGCCCTTGGCTCGCGCCAGCTCGTCCGGGCTCACCGGCTCGCGGCGGATGCGGTCGAGCTCCCCCAGCATGGCGGCCTCCGCCCGGGCCTGGTTGGCCGGTGCGGTGCCGAGCTGGGTGAAGAGCACGCCCGGGCCCTCCCGCGAGGGATACGCGCCGCCCGTGAAGTAGGCCAGGCCCTGCTTGTCGCGCACCTCGGTGAAGAGCCGGCCGGCCATGCCCCCGCCCAGCGCGGTGACCAGCACCTTCACCGCCGCATAGTCGGGGTGCGACGTGGGGGGAGCGAGGAAACCGGCGAGGACCTGCACCTGCGCCGACGCCTTCACGATCACGGTCCGGTCCGCCCGGGCCGCGGCGGCGGGAAGCGTGGGCTCGGGATCCGCGGCGCCGGTGGGCGCGCCCGCGAACAGGCGCGCCACCTCCGCCATGACGAGGCGCGTATCCACGTCGCCGCTCACCGCCAGGATCATGCGCGGGGCGCGGTAGAACCGCTGGTGATGCGCGACCAGGCGGGCGCGGTCGATGCGCTCCAGCGCGGCGGGCCGGCCCAGGATCGGTCGGCCATACGGGTGATCGCCGTAGACGCGGCTCATGAGCGTATCGAGCGCCAGGGCGGACGGCTGGTCCTGGCGGCTGCGGAGCGCGGTCAGCGTGGCCCGGCGCTCGCCGTCGATCTCGGCCACCGGCAGCGTGGGCCGGAGCGCGACGTCGGCGATCAGCTCGAGCATCGTGCGCCAGTTTCGCGCGAGCGCGGTGGCCCGGATCTCCGAGTAGTCCAGGTCGGCGGACGCGCCGATGCCGCCGCCCAGGTTCTCCGCGGTCTCGGCGATCTCGAGCGCCGAGCGCTTCTCGGTCCCCTTGAGCAGCACCTGCTGGAGGAGGTGGCTGATGCCCGCGTCGTCCTCGGTTTCCCAGCGTGAGCCCATGCGCACGATCAGCGAGGCCGCCGTGACCGCGGTCGCCGCGTTCTCCCGCACGAGCACGGTCAGGCCGCCGGGAAGCTGCTGGCGGGCCGGCTGGGCCGCCGCGCCCCCCGCTCCGGCCCACCCGAGGGCCACCGCGAGCGTGAGCGCGGCCGCGCGGCGCGGGCTCACTGCGCCCGCCCGCGCGGCACGAAGGCCAGTCGCGCGTAGGAGTCGCCAAGATAGCGGCGCGCGGCGTCCTGCACCTGCGCGCCCGTCACCGTGCGCACCAGATCCAGGTAGGCCCGCTCGGCCTCGAGCGTCCAGGTGGTCTCGGCGCGGCCGTACGCCAGGCCCAGGCCTTCCACGGTCTCGCGCGAGAACTCGCGCTGGGCCTCGGAGGCGGTGATCGAGCGGGCCAGCTCCTCCGGGGTCACGCCGTCGGTCTGGATGCGGCGGATCTCGGCCAGGATGCCGCGCTCCACCGCCTCCTGGTCCGGGCCCTCGAGCTGCGCGGTGACGCCGACCGCGCCCGCGCCCTGGAGCGCGCTGTACCAGCCGCTGATCCCGGAGACCAGCCGGGCCTTCTCCCGGAGCGCCTGGTTGAGCCGCGAGCTACGCGAGCCGCCCAGTATGTGGCTCAGCACGTCCACCACCGCCATGTCGGGATGACCGAGCGGCGGCGCCAGCCACGCGAGGCCGAGCTGCGCCTGTCGCTCCGGCCGTTCCACGGAGCGCGAGCGCACGCCGTCGAGCGGCACCGGCGCCGGCAGGGCCGGCCGACTGTAGCCGGCGCGAGGAATCGCGCCGAAGGCGGCGATCGCAGCGGCGCGGACCTCCGCCGGGTCGATCGGACCCACCACCACGAGCGCCATGTTCTCCGGCACGTAGTGGCGCTTGTAGTAGCCGCGCAGCGTGGCCTGGGTGGCGCCCCGCAGGTCGCCCGCGTCACCCAGCACGGGGCGCCCGTACGGATGGCCCTGGTAGAGCAGGCCGTAGAGCTGGCGCCCCAGCGACGTGCCCGCGCTGTCCTCGCTCCGACGGAACTCCTCGAAGACCACGTCGCGCTCGCGGGTCAGCTCGGCCGGATCGAAGACGGAGTTGAGCACCATGTCCGCGATCAGGGAAATACCGGACACCGTGCGTGTCGCGGGGAGCAGCAGATAGTAGAACGTGTAGTCGTTGGACGTGGCTGCATTGGTGCGCCCGCCCACCGCCTCGACGTCGCGCTCGACGAATCCCCGCGGCCGTGTCTCGGTGCCCTTGAAGAGCATGTGCTCGGCGAAGTGCGAGAAGCCGCGCTCGCCGACCGCTTCATCGCGCCCGCCGACGCCGGTCCAGAGATGAATCGAGACGGCGGCCGCAGCACGGTGCTCCTGGATGATCAGCCGCATGCCGTTCGGGAGCACCTCGCGGACCGGCGCGGCCAACCCGCGCGACCCGGGCGCGGGTGGTGCCGTCGCGCACCCTCCAAATGCGGACAAACCGAGCGTATAGAAGAGGAGGGGGATCGCGCAGGCGCCTACGGCGCGTCTGCCGATGGAGGGGGCCATTGCCGCTACACGGTACCAGAGCCCAAGACAGTTTGCCGGGTCATCTGTCGAGGCCATGCCGGGCAGAACGCCCTCGTGGGGCTGGTCGCCGGAAGCGGGTATAGGCCTTAAGTATTTAGAAATACACACTAGTTGTGCCCAGAACCCCTCTGGCATCGTGGGTGCATCCTATGGCTGCGAGTTGGGGCCCCATGGGGCCGGGAGAGGAAAGCCAAGTGGGAAGCGCAGTGGGCGAGAAGTCAGAAACGCAGTCAGAAAGGACGGAAACGACGATGAGAAAGTTGCTTGCAGCGACGATGAGTGTGGTCACGGTCCTGTCCCTCTCGGCCTCGGTCGGGATGGCGCAGAGCACCTCCTGCCCTGCCGAGGTGTCGCAGGCGAAGGCGATGCTGACGCAGACCGCCAAGAGCCAGGACGTCCAGGCGCCCCGCTCGCTGGCGGGTGCCCGGTCGCAGGACGTGCAGGCTCCGCGTAGCCAGGATGTCCAGGCGCCGCGCTCGCTGGCGGGTGCCCGGTCGCAGGACGTGCAGGCCCCGCGCAGCCAGGATGTCCAGGCGCCGCGCGGTCAGGACGTGCAGGCTCCTCGCGGTCAGAACATCCAGGCTCCTCGCGCCCAGGACGTACAGGCGCCGCGGGGTCAGGACATTCAGGCGCCGCGTGGTCAGGATGTGCAGGCTCCTCGCGGTCAGGACATCCAGGCTCCTCGCGGTCAGAACATCCAGGCCCCCCGGGCGCAGGATGTCCAGGCTCCGCGTGCCCAGGATGTGCAGGCTCCCCGGTCCGCCGACTTCAAGAAGGCTTCTGGTCTCGTGAGCGAGGCCGAGGCGGCTTGCAAGGCGGGGAACTCGTCGCTGGCGGCCGACAAGGCCAAGGCGGCGATGGAGATGCTGAAGAAGTAGCAGCCTCACAACGCAACGACCGGCCCCGGGGGATCTCCCCGGGGCCGTTTCTTTTTGCTCACACGAGGCGCGCCCGGAGCCGGGACGACGCGAAGTCCACGATCATCACCAGGCCGATGAGCACGAGCAGGACGGTGGCCGCCGCGGGATAGTTCAGCAGCCGCAGATAGGTCTGGATGTAGAAGCCGATGCCTCCCGCCCCCACGAAGCCCAGCACCGCGGCCGCCCGGATATTCGTCTCGAAGCGGTAGAGCGTGAAGGACAGGAACTGCGGCACGAGCTGCGGCAGCACGCCCCAGCGGAGGACCTGCAGCGTGGTCGCTCCCGTCGCCCGGACCGCCTCCACCGGCCCCGGCTCGATGGCCTCGATCGCCTCCGAGTACAGCTTGGCCAGCACGGTGGCGGTGTAGACCATCACCGCGAGCACGCCGGGAAACGGGCCGAGCCCGACCGCGGCCACGAAGAACAGCGCGTAGACCAGGGTGTCCACCGCGCGGAACGCGTTGAGCAGGCCGCGCGCCCAGTAGAAGAGCCAGGGCGGCGCCGCGTTGCGCGCGGCGGCGAAGCCCATCGGCAGCGCGAGCACCGCGGCCACCGCGGTGCCGACCACCGCGATCTGGATCGTCTCCATCGCCCCGCGCAGCGCGTTCCCGAGCACCGAGAGATCGGGCGGGACCATGCGGCGCAGGAAGTCCCACATGAAGGGCAGGCCCTCGATCATGCGGGGCAGCGAGAGCTCGGTCTCCACCGCCGACCACGCGATCGCCCCCAGGATGACCGCCCAGGCCGCCCAGCGGCTGCCGCGGCTCACGCGGAGCCGCTCCCGAAGATGCGCGTGGTCGCTCCCGCGTCCAGCGATTCGGGCGGTCCGTCGTGGACCACGCGGCCTCGGCTCAGCCCGATCACGCGCCGGCCGTAGGCCTGGGCGAGCTCGAGCACGTGGAGCGACGCCACCACCGTGATGCCGTCTTCCCGGTTGATCCGGCGCAGGAACTCCATCACGGTGTGGGCCAGGGCGGGATCGAGGCTCGACATCGGCTCGTCGGCCAGGATCACCGCCGGCTCCTGCAGCAGCGCCCGGGCGATGGCCACACGCTGCTGCTGACCGCCGGAGAGCGTGTCCACCCGGCGGTCGGCGAGACCGTCGAGGCCCACCCGCGTCAGGATCGCGTGCGCTCTGGAGATCTCGGGGGCCGCGAACCAGCCCACCAGGGACCGCCAGCGGGAGGCGCGCGCGAGCCCGCCGACGAGCGCATTCTCGAGCACGGTGAGCCGGCGCTGGAGGTTGAATTGCTGGAACACGAAGCCGATGCGCGCCCGCACGCGGCGGAGCGTCTCGGGCGAGGCCCCGGTCACCGCCTCGCCGCCGATCCGCACCAGGCCCGCGGTCGGGATCACCAGACCGTTCAGGCAGCGCAGCAGCGTGGATTTCCCCGCCCCGCTCGGCCCGATGAGGGCCACGAACTCCCCCGGCGCGATGTCGAGATCGACGCCGTCCAGCGCGCGCGAGCCGCCCGGATAGTCCTTGCGGAGCCCGCGG
>DATFGS010000638.1:0-1826 GCA_035249225.1 Candidatus Methylomirabilota bacterium
GCAGAATCCCTCGCGCCCGCCGCCCGGACGCCACCAGCCGTGGTGCCGCTCGCACTGGGCGCGGAGCTCGTCCTGGCTGTACGCGGGCGGAATGGGCGCCTGGCCGGTGCCGCAGCCGGCCAGGGCCAGCAGGACCGACAGAGCCACCGCGGCTCCCCTTCGCATGGAACGAGGATACGCCATCGCGCCGGGTCGAGCGGACTTGCGAACTCCCGCCGGCTGCGATACCGTCGCGCGGCCAATGCGCTCGCTCCCGCGTGAGATCCTTGCCGCCGTCCTGGCCGGAGCCCTCGGGTCTGGATTCTTGCACGGCTGCTCCATCTCCCCGGCCGAGCAGGACGCGATCCGCCGAGCCTGGGACGCCCGCGATGCGGAGCGGGCCGCAGAGTGCCGCCGGGCGGGACGAGGGTTCGTGGCCGGCGGCTGTGCCGGCGGCGGAGGCCCCTGATCGACCCGCGCGCCTACTTCGTCGCCGTGAGCTCCTCCCGGGTCAGAAGCATGGGAGCCCTCCTGATCATAGGCCCCGCGGCCGTCGCGGCGGCCCTGCCCGGCCGCAAGTTCGCGTAGTCGAGGTGCCACTCCGCGTCATCGGATCGGGCACAACGCCCGGCTGGTGACGCGCTCCGATCCGGCTCGGGTCCTCGCAAGTTCTTGTTATCACAAGCCTCGAGACCGCGCGAATCCACTGGCACAAGGGTTGAATCTATAGAAAGGATTCCAATCGTACTGACTGAGAGAGGGGAGAACGCGGGAACATGATCCGGCTACTGACGATCGATGGAGAGCGGAACCGGGCGCAGGCCATGGCCATGGAGTGCCTCGAGCAGGGAGTGGCGGTCCGCATCGCGGAGACACTCTGCGAGGGTGTGCGGTATCTGCTCGACGCGCCGGTCTCGCTGGTTCTGGTGGAGGCCGGCATGCTGCGGATGGCCACCGGCGATCAGGCGCGCCTCTTCGAGGCGGTGGCGCCGGGCGTGCCGGTGATCCTCACGGTGGACGCGGGGGTCAAGGTCGAGGACCTGGTCAAGCTCGAGCTCCAGGGATTTCGGGTGATCACCCGACCCTTCGCGCTGGGCGATCTGCTCGCGAAGGTCGAGCTGCCCGCCAAGGCGGCGCCGGTGCGCCCGGATGCCCGCGAGCGGGTCGACGCGCTCTGCCGGTAGGGAGCGCGAAGCCATGGGCAAGCGCTGGATCTTCGCGTTAACGGTCGCGGTAGTGCTCGGTCTGATCGGGCTGCTCGCCTACACCAGCGAATCCGTTCACCGCGTCGGGGATCCGGTCCCGGCGGTGACCACCGGGGCGGCGCCGGCGCGCGTCGCGCCGGTCCCCGCGGAGCCCGAGAGCGGTCCCACCGTGAACGGCAGCGGGTTGATGCTCACCTACTGAGTCCCCTTCGTGGCGGAGGCCCGGGTCCTGGTGTACACTATCGCCCGATGCGTCGCCGCCGGCGGCGCCCTCGCCTCCGATATTGGCTCTTCCGAGTATTGGGGCGCGTACGAAGCGGAAGAGTGACCGAAGGAGAACCACATGGCTGCGAAACTGTACGTGGGTGGTCTGTCCTATTCCACGACCAGTGAGACCCTTCGCGAGTATTTCGCCCAGTGCGGGACGGTGGAGTCGGCGTCCGTGATCACGGACAAGTTCTCCGGCCAGTCCCGGGGCTTTGGCTTTGTCGAGATGGCGACCTCCGAGGAGGCGCAGCGGGCCATCTCCGAGCTGAACGGTAAGGACCTCGACGGGCGCAAGATCACGGTGAACGTCTCGAACCCGCGGACCCCGGGCTCGGGCGGCGGGCGCGGGCCGGGCGGGCCCCGGGGCGGCGGCCG
>DATFGS010000639.1:0-5934 GCA_035249225.1 Candidatus Methylomirabilota bacterium
CGCGATCGCGCTGCGCAACGACCTCTGCGTGCGGCGGCCCGGCCGGCCCGCCGGCACGTCGGTGCGCGGCGGGAGCGTGCTGGTGGGGGAGCCCGGCGCGCTCGTCGAGCGGATCGCCGAGCTCCGCGAAGTGGGCGTGGAGCATCTCGTGATCGAGTTCCTGGCCGCCGACGGGCCCGAGCTCGACGAGCAGATGGCGCTCTTCGCCGAGCGCATCCGGCCGAAGCTCGCTTGACCTCTCCCCGGATGGCGATCCATCGGTCCGGCCGCGGGCCGGATCTCGTCCTCTTCCACGGCGGCATGGGCTCGTGGAAGCACTGGATCCGCAACGTGGGCCCGCTGGGCGAGCGCTTCACCGTCCACGCGCTCGACCATCCCTCCTACGGCGACTCGGCGACGGTGCCCCGCGAGACCACCGGCCCCCAGTACCTCGACCTGGTGCACGACCTGCTCCTCGAGCGGCTGCCCGGTGACGCGCCCCTGCGCTTCGCCGGCTTCTCGTTCGGGGCCGCGATCGCGGCGAACATGGCGCGACGCATCGGGCCTCGCGTCACCCACCTCGGCCTGATCTCGCCCGGCGGATTCCCGATGCGAAAGTTCGGCGAGCGGCCGATCCGGAGCTACAAGGAGGGAGCCGGCGACGAGCGCCTCTTTCGCGAGATCTGCCGCCACAACCTCCTCGTGAACATGCTGAGCGACCCGGGCAGCGTGAGCGAGGAGACGGTGGACATCCAGGTGGACCTGGTGCGCCGGACCCGCTTCGACAGCCGCAAGGTCAGCGGCGGCGGCACCCTGCTGGGCGACCTCGCGGAGGTGGCGCGGCGCGGCGGCCGGATCCGGCTGCTGTGGGGCGAGCGCGACGACTCCGCGTTCCGGCCCGCCGCGCTGCTCATCGGCGAGATCGAGGAGGCGGTGCCCGGCCTCGACGTGCATCGCGTCCCGAAAGCCGGGCACTGGTCGGCTTACGAGAACGCGCCCGAGGTGAACCGGCTGCTGCTGGAGTTCTTCGGCGGCGGCCCAGAGGAGGAACGACCATGAGCTCCATCCGCAAACCGGTCGCCGTCGTCGTGGGCGCGACCTCCAAGTGGCAGGCGGACGGCCGCAACACGAAGCTCGCGCACGGCAAGACGCTCGACGATAGCGATCTGCCGGTCGGCGTCCGCTGGGGAGTCGGCGGCGCCATCGCCCAGAAGTTCGCCCGGGAGGGCTTCACGGTCGTGCTGACGACCCGTCACGCCGCCAACGCGGCCGCGATGGACCAGGCCATCCGCGCGCAGGGCGGCGCGAGCATGATCGTCGAGCTGGACCTGGTGTCGGCGGCGTCCATCGCGAAGGCGTTCGCCACGATTCGCGAGCAGGTGGGCGACCCGGACGTTCTGGTCTACAACGCGGGCTACCTCGAGGGGCGCGACCTGCCGCCCGACAAGGAGCTGCTGGAGCACGTCCCGGTCGAGATCCTCGAGACCGCCCAGCACATCGCCATCCGCGGCCCGTTCCTGGTCGCCAAGGAGGTGCTGCCCGCCATGCGCAAGCGCGGCGCCGGGTCGTTCCTGATCTCGAACAACTCCTCGTCGCTGCGGGGGCGCAAGCGCCTCACCGGGCAATCGCTCTACTACCCGCGCGTGATGATGCGCACGCTCGCGCAGGTGCTCACCGAGGAGTACTCCGAGCACGGCGTGCACGTGGCCAACGTGGTGATCGACGGCCTCATCGACTCGCCGGGAACCCGGGCCCTGCCGCGCGCCCAGAAGCAGCCGGAGATCGTCATGAATCCGGAGAAGATCGCGGAGGCGTTCTACTACCTCCACACCCAGGATCGGTCCTGCTGGACGCACGAGCTGCAGCTGACCCCGTTCTCGACAAAGCCGAGCTTCTGATCCGTCCGGTGGGATATAGTCGAGGGGACATGCGCTCCGACCGGAAGGTCTTCTACGGCTGGTGGGTCGTGGGGGCGTTCTCGGTCACCACCTTCATGTCGACCGGCGTGCGCCACGCGGTCGGCCCCTTCCTGAAGCCGATGGTCGCGGATCTCGGCCTCGACCGTGGCAGCTTCTCGGCGGTGGTCGCGCTGAGCCTCTTCCTCTACGGAGTCTTCATGCCGCTCGCGGGCATGGCGCTCGACCGCTTCAGCGTGCGCATGGTCACCACCGCGGGCACCCTGCTGCTGGTCGTCTCGCTCGTGCTGACCGCGTTCGTGCGGAACTTCTGGGAGTTCGCCGCGGTCTACGGCGTCCTGGTGCCGCTCGGCCTGGCCGGCACCGGGCCGGTGATCGCCTCGGGCGTGGTCGCGCGCTGGTTCAGCCGCCGGCGCGGCACCGCGCTCTCGGTGCTCGGCAGCGCGTCGATGACGGGCATGAGCCTGCTCGTGCCCGCGGTGACGTGGCTGATCCTCACCGCCGGGTGGCGCTCCACCTACATCGTGATCGCGGGGCTGGTGCTGGCGATCTCCCTGCCGCTCTGCCTCTGGGTCCTGCGCGACTCGCCGGAGTCGATCGGGCTGACCGCCGACGGCGCGCCGCCGCTGCCCGGGGCGCCCCCCGCGTCCACCGAGCGCGTGACCGCGGGCGAGGCGCTCCGCACGCTGGCCTTCTGGCAGCTCGCCGGGTCGTTCTTCACCTGCGGCTTCTCGATGAGCCTGCTCTCCGCGCACGGGATCCCGATGCTCACCGACCACGGCTACACCCCGATGGTCGCCTCGTGGGCCATGGGCGTGCTCGGCGGCTCGAGCATCGGCTTCACGATCATGCTCGGCGCGCTGTCCGATCGCTTCGGGCGCCGCCCGGTGCTCGCCTCGATCTACGCGGGGCGCATCTTCATCTTCACCGGGCTCTTCCTCATCCGCGACAACCCCACCGCGCTCCTGGTGGTCGCGGTGCTGGGCGGGATCACCCTGGCCGGGACCGGATCGATGACCTCGGCGCTCACCGCGGACATCTACGGCCGCTTCTCGGTCAGCTCGGTCTTCGGCCTGATCTTCCTGGTGCACCAGACCGGCTCGGCGCTCGGCTCGTGGCTGGCCGGCGCGCTGTTCGAGGCCACCGGCGGTTACGGGCCGGCCTACGCGCTGGCCTGCGGGCTCCTGCTCGCCGCCGCGATCGTCGCGCTCAACATCGACAAGGGCGCGCGCCGCATCTGGCGCGCCGCCACCGCGTCCGCCTCGAGCTAGCGCCCGCGCCTCACGCGCGGAGCGCGAAGCCCTCGTAGCCCTTCGCGGCGACCTCGTCGCACTTCTGGCGGTAGACGCCCACGCCGCCGATGTAGGGCATGAACATGCGCGGCTTGCCCGGGATGTTCGCGCCCATGTACCAGGAGGGCGCCCGCGGGTAGAGCGTCATGTGGCCCACCTCGTTGACGTGCTGGACCCACGCCTCCTGGGCCGTCGGGGTGGCCTCGATGGTGGCGAGCCCGCGCCCGCGCAGGTGCGCGACGCAGTCCGCGATCCAGTCCACGTGCTGCTCGATCGACACGATCATGTTGCTGAGCACCGAGGGGCTCCCGGGGCCGGTGATCATGAAGAGGTTCGGGAAGCCCTCGACGGTGAGCCCGAGATAGGTGCGCGGACCGGCCGCCCACTCGGTGGCGAGCTTCCGGCCCCCGCGCCCGCGGATGTCGATGTTGAGCAGGGCCCCGGTCATCGCGTCGAAGCCGGTGGCGAACACCAGGTCGTCCACCGCGTACTCCACCCCGGCCACGCGGACGCCGCCGGGGGTGATCGCCTCGACCGGGTTCGTCTTGACGTCGACCAGCGTCACGTTGTCGCGGTTGAACGTGGCGTAGTAGTCGGTGTCCACGCACAGCCGCTTGGTGCCCAGCGGGTAGCTCTGCGGGCACAGCAGGTCGGCCACCGCCGGGTCGCGCACGATCGCGCGGATCTTCTCGCGGAAGAAGCGGGCCGCGGTGTCGTTGGCCTCCTGGCTCGTGAGCAGGTCGGTGTAGGCCGCGGAGAAGCCGAGGCCGCCGCGGCGCCAGCGCCGCTCGTACTCGCGCTCCCGCTCCTCGGCGGGTACCGCGAGGGCGGAGTCGCCGCTCCGCTCGGTCACGAAGCCGACCCGCGACTCCCGCGCCTGGCGCCGGAAGTCGGCGTAGGTGGCCTTCACCCGGCGTTCGTACTCCGGGTCGAGCGGCGCGTTCTGGGCGGGCATGCTGTAGTTGGGCGTGCGCTGGAAGACGAAGAGGTGGCTCGCCTGCTTCGCGATGATCGGGATGGACTGGATCGCGGAGGACCCGGTGCCGATGACCCCGACCCGGCGGCCGGTGAAGTCCACGCCCTCGTGCGGCCACTTGCCGGTGTGGTACCACTTGCCCTCGAAGCTCTCGATGCCCTTGAAGGGCGGCACCTGGACGTCGGAGAGGCAGCCGGTGGCCATGATGCAGAAGCGCGCGGTCACCCGATCGCCCTTGTCCGTCTCGACCGTCCAGCGCCCGGCCGCCTCGTCGAACACCGCCGCCGTCACGCGGGTCTCGAACTGGATGTCGCGCCGGAGATCGAAGCGGTCCGCCACGTGGTTGGCGTACTTGAGGATCTCGGGCTGGGCCGAGTAGCGCTCGGTCCAGCGCCACTCCTGCTGCAGCTCGTCCGAGAACGAGTAGGAGTAGTCCATGGATTCGACGTCGCAGCGCGCCCCCGGATAGCGGTTCCAGTACCAGGTGCCGCCGACCCCCTTGCCCGTCTCGTAGACCCGCGCGGTGAGCCCGAGTCCCCGCAGCCGGTGCAGCATGTACATACCCGCGAAGCCGGCGCCCACCACGACCGCGTCGAAGTTCATGCCCGCTCCTGCACCGGGACCACGTAGGGCCCTTCGGGGACGAACGCCACCCGGGGATCCCGATGGCGCGCCATGCTCTCGGCGATGGCGGAGGTGAGATCGGTGACGCGCTCCACGCCGGTCAGCGCCGCGTCGGCGGCCTCGAGGCCGTCGGTGTAGAGCCGCACCCGGCCGACCCGCATGGGCTTGAGCTGCATCTGGGTCTGCCACTCGTCGATGTCGGCGTGGGGCTTGGCCGCGATGCTCGACGCGAACCCGTCGGCGCCCAGATCCACGAGGCGGCGCTGCGCTTCGACATAGTGCTTCGACCCCATGCCCTCCGAGCAGGCGGAGGCGACGATCAGGTCGCCGCCCGGCTCCAGGATGTCGAGCGGGCCCACCATGCCCTTCACGGTCTGGTAGTAGGTGTTGTCGAGCGGATAGCCGGCCGCGCTGGTGACCACGGTCTGGAACCGGCGACCGACCGGCACCCGCGCGTAGGCGGCCGCGAACTCCACCGCCTGGAGATGGCTCTGCACCGCCTCACCGAAGTTGACGAAGGCGAGCCGCCGCCGGTCGTCGATCACGGTGTTGAGCGCCAGCGCGCCCCCGAGCATGGAGACGATGGCGAGCTGCTCC
This sequence comes from Candidatus Methylomirabilota bacterium, assembly GCA_035249225.1. GTDB lineage: Bacteria > Methylomirabilota > Methylomirabilia > Rokubacteriales > CSP1-6 > CAMLFJ01. Next base: position 5,385 of record DATFGS010000639.1, read on the forward strand.
TCGTGGAGCGGGTTGCCGTCGAGCACGCAGTTGGCCGCGCGCGGGTGCGCCATGAAGGCCGCGTTGTGGAAGGTGGTGATGGTCTCGGCGTGCGCCACGCCGGGGGCGATGACCTTGCGCCCGCCCGACCAGCCGGCCATGAAGTGCGGCTCCACCAGGCCGGTGGCGATCTTGAGGTCGGCCTCGACCAGGCGGCGGTCGAGGCGCACCACCGTGCCGCGCCCCGGGGTCCGGCCGAGCAGCACGTGGTCCGCGTCCGCCCGCGCGTCGTGGTTCGCCACCGTCACCGTCTCGAGCACCCAGGGGTCGCCCACGAGCTCGGCCAGCTCCGGGCCCTCGTTCGGGCGATGGAGCCCCGTCGCGACCAGCACCGTGATGCCCGCGCGCGGCACGCCCGCGTCGAGCAGGGCGCGGATCAGCGGCCCGAGGAAGAGGCCGTTCGGGACCGGCCGGGTGATGTCGCAGATGAGGATGCAGGCGGCGCGCTTACCGCGGGCGGCCGCGCGCAGCGCCGGCCCGCCGACGGGCTCGGCGAGGGCGCGCTCGACGG